>WJKV01000078.1 GCA_014728875.1 Candidatus Woesearchaeota archaeon
TCTATTATCATGTATCTGATAGTGGTATTGCTGACAAATGCGGGTGCAATTTCTCCTGTAGTTTGAGTTCTTTTTTTAGAAATATGTTACTAATTTTTTTTAATTCTTTCCTAAATTAATTTGAATCTTTTTCTTTTAGTAATTTATTAACTAATTAAAGGCTTGTTTTTTCATAAAAACCTTTATATACAACTGCTTGAACCCAGCTGGATATGGCAAAGAAGAGAAGGGCTGTTGCTTACAGGACAGTAGAAAGGCCGTATACAAGGTACAGCAAGTACAAGAAGCAGAATTTTGTTAGAGGCAATCCTGTCATCAAGGTTGTTCGTTTTAATTCTGGGAACATGAAAAAGAAGTTTCCTGTAAAGATCGTTTTGATATCAAACAGTGCGGTCCAGATAAGGGACATGTCGATCGAAAGCGCAAGGCTGGCCTGCCACAGGACATTAGAGAAAAATATCGGCAAGGATAATTTTCACATGAAGATTCTTGCTTACCCGCATCATGTCCTTAGGGAGAATCCTCTGGCTTCTGGTGCAGGAGCAGACAGGATGAGCACCGGCATGAAAAAGAGTTTCGGAAAGCCTGTCGGAAAGGCAGCGCAGATCCGGGCTGGAAAGGAACTGATCATGGTGGAGACAGACACAAAGCATGTGAAGCTCGCGAAACGGGCATTGAGATATGCAGCGCACAAGTTTCCAACCGGCTGTTCAATAAAAGTGCTTAATTCAGAATAGATTCAGAGCAGTTCTTTCTTTTTCTTGATGAGTTCATTGATCAATTTGTCTTTGTTGTCTATTATCCTTGTCTTTGGATGCTCCTGCTTGAATCTCTTTATTTTTTCCTTGCCTTCTTTTGTTTTGTTCAGGATGTCTGTCTTGCTGAGATAGAGCATAATGGGCTTGTCAAAGTCTTTCTTTATCTTATTGAATAATTTTTCCTGATCCTTCAGAGGATAACTTTCTGTGAGATCAAAGATATAGATTATCAGGTCGCTCAGGAATTTCATCGCAAGAAAGGCCTGTTTCTCTATGGTGTTCATCCTGTCGAACCTGTTCAATGTTCCTGGCGTGTCCAGAAGCTGTAGCTTCTGCCCCTGCGACACAACATAGCCTATGTTTATCTGTTTTGTTGTGAAAGGATAAACATTGATCTCTGGCTGGGATTTTGTTATCTTTGACAGGAGAGTAGTTTTTCCGACATTAGGGAAGCCGCATATGCTGCAAGTGAACAATCTTGTCTTTACTATTGGGAAGTCTTTTATTTTCTTCCGCGCGTTCTCTAGAAACAAGAGATGCCTGTTTATCTTCTTCATCACGCTGCTGATCCTTCCGCTGAACTCGACCCTTACTTTATTGACGTCAAAATAGAATCTGCATCTTTTGATCTTTGTGCTGTAGTATGACTGGAGCTCCTGCATTTTCCCTGCTGCCCAGTCCAACGATGAAAGCGCTTTCCTCAGCTCATCGATCGAGAAATGCAGTTTTATCAGCTCCTGGTAAAAGATGTGCAGGTCGTCGAAACTTGGGAATGTCTTTATTATGCGCCTGAGAGTGCCTGACAATTCTTTTGTGACTGTCTTTATCCTGACCAGCTCTATTGTGATGCTCTTCTGCAGTCTTGTTCCTTTGGTTCTTCCCCTGATAGCACTCGCCTGTTTTCCTGCCCTGCTGAAAGCGATGTCCAGATACTGGTCTGCTGTATCTATTGTCTCTATGTTCTGGAATAACATAGAAATATGCTTGTCAGGGTTGTTTATAAAATTATTTAAATCCGAATCGAAGCCTTTATAAATAGAATGCTGTTCTGCATGTTAAAATGGCAGAATTCAAGGTTGTTATCAGCACAAAAGACGGAAAATCAGTGCAGAAAGAATTGAAGAGTCCTGAGGCAGATGTCTTCCTCGACAAGAGAGTCGGAGAAACCGTGAAAGGAGACGAGATAGGCTTCAAGGGTTATGAGTTTGAGATCAGGGGAGGCACTGACAAGGCAGGATTTCCAATGAGGCCTGATGTAGGCGGCATTGCAAGGAAAAAGATATTCACAACCAGCGGCCACGGCGTATGGATCCCGCAGAAAGGAAAGAAATACAGGAAGACAGTTGCAGGAAACACCATACACGAGGACATCGCGCAGATAAATCTCAAGGTATTAAAGCAGGGTGCAGAACCTTTGACAGCTCCTGCAGAAGCGCCGGCTGAAGAAGGGGAAGCAAAAGCAGAAGAAAAGCCTGCAGAGGCTCCGGCAGAGAAGAAAGAAGAAGCGCCTGCACCTAAACCAGAAGAAAAGAAAGAGGCTGCAGCTCCTGCTGCAGAGGAAGCGTCTGCGTAATCTTATTTTTTTGTTCATGATTATTTTCTCAGTAATTGTGGAGGTCTAAAATCGCACAAAAAAAAGCTGCAAAAAAGGAAACGAATGAAAAAGCAAAAAATGAAAAGAAACCAAGAGTTAAGAAAGCAGCAAAAACAAAAGAAAGCGCGATACCAATACAACCTTCTGTAAACATAGGTCTTGTGGGCCATGTGGACCACGGCAAGACGACCCTGACAGAGAAACTGTCAGGCAAATGGACAGACCAGCACAGTGAAGAACTGAAGAGAGGCATCACCATCAGGCTTGGCTATGCAGACAGCACATTCTACAAATGCAAGAAATGCAGCAAATACACTGCCAGACCCAAATGCGAATGCGGGGGCGAAGCTGTTCCTATCAGAAAAGTGAGTTTTGTTGATGCGCCCGGCCACGAGACATTGATGGCCACTATGCTGTGCGGAAGCACGATAATGGACGGCGCACTATTGTTGATCGCTGCGAACGAGGACTGCCCGCAGCCGCAGACAAGAGAGCATCTGATGGCGCTCCAGATAGCAGGAATAAAAAAGGTGGTCATTGTGCAGAACAAGATAGACCTGGTCGACGAAGAACAGGCTCTGAAGAATCACAAGCAGTTGAAGAAATTCCTGAAAAACACCGACTATGAGAAAAGCCCTATCATTCCGATAAGCGCACTGCATAATGTGAATGTCGACAAGGTAATAGAAGCGATCGAAGAAGTCATAGTCACGCCTGAAAGGGATCCGAAAGCCGAACCTTTGATGTTTGTCGCGCGTTCTTTCGACATAAACAAGCCGGGCAGCGACCCGGTGAAGATGAAAGGAGGGATCCTTGGCGGCAGCCTGAAACAGGGCACGATCAAAACCGGCGACAAGATAGAGATACGGCCTGGAAGAAAGATGATGAAGGCGAACAAGATCGTGTGCGAGCCGATACAGACAAATGCCCTGAGCCTGATGACGGGCGGAAAGCCTGTCGAAGAGATCGGGCCCGGCGGAAGTGTTGCAATACTTACCCAGCTAGATCCCGGGATAGTGGGGGCTGACAGTCTTGCAGGAAGCGTTGTCGGCGCGCCTGGCAAACTGCCTGAGATATGGTATGACCTGGACATAGAAGCTGTTCTTCTGGAAAGGGTTGTCGGTGCAAAGGATGATCTTGTAGTAAAGCCGCTGGCAGAGAAGGAAGTATTGATGCTGAATGTGAACAGTGCAGCGACTGTCGGAGCTATAACAGACCTGCACAAGAACAGGGCAAAGATCAAGCTGAAGCTTCCTGTCTGTGCTGAAAAAGGCAGCAAAGTTACGATCAGCAGGAATTTCGGGAACAGGTGGCGGCTGATCGGCTACGGCATCATCAAATAATAATCTTATAATAATAATCTTTAAAAATACATATTCATTCAAATAAGAAAAATGAACATAAAATTGAATGTCAAAGAAAAATTAATGTTCTATGCCAAGAAAAGGGCTGTAAAGAGCATGCTCAAGCTGATTCCTAAATTGTCAGACAGCAACATCAACAGGCTTGGCAGTCTATTGTACACTATAGCTCCCAAAGACCACAAGCCCAAGGTAAAGGCGATCAAGCAGATGTTCGCTGAACAGCATCCAGGAGCAATGCTGGTGAAAAGGATTCTGAAAAATCTTACACCCACATATAGGGAGAAGATAGGAACTAATCTTATTGCCAACGGATTCCTGCTCAACGATTACAAAAGAAACGAGGCTCTGAAAAAAGGAGAGAAAGTTCCTTTCACTCTGTTGATCAGCCCTACAATGAGATGCAATCTCAGATGCGTAGGCTGCTATGCTTTCAATTACGACAGGAAAGACGATCTGCCGGTCGAGGTATTTGACAGGATAGTGCAGGAAGCAAAAGACATAGGTGTGGCATTCTTCACAATATTGGGAGGGGAGCCGTTTGTATACGAAGGACTGTACGACATGCTGAAGAAACACAATGACGCATTCTTCCAGATATTCACGAACGGCTTCATGATCACAGACAGATGGATAGAACGGTTCAAGGAACTGGGAAATGTTCTACCCATCCTAAGCATCGAAGGCTATGAAAAGCACACAGATGAGAGAAGAGGTAAAGGCACTTATCAGAAGCTTATGCAGGTGATGGACAGTCTCAGGGAGAACAAGATTCCTTTCGGCTTCAGCGCGGCAGTCACGCGAAAGAACGAACCTGTGATCTGCAGCGATGAATTCATCGACATGATGATCGCGAAAGGAGCTTATGTGGGCTGGTTCTTTCTGTACATGCCTGTGGGCAAGGATCCTGACATCTCACTGATGCCGACGCCGAAGCAAAGAAAACATCTGTACGATTCTGTGCGGCACATAAGAAAAACAAAGAGCCTGTTTGTCATAGATTTCTGGAATGACGCCCCTTATGTGGGCGGCTGCATCGCAGGGAACGAATACGCGCACATCACGTCGACAGGCGATGTCGAGCCCTGCATTTTCACGCATTTTGCAGTCGACAACATCAAGAACAAGTCCTTGAGACAGGTCTTTAACAGCGACTATTTCAAAGAGCTCAGGAAAAGACAACCCTTCAATGACAACTTATTCCTGCCGTGCCAATGGATAGACAATCCTGAAGTGGGAAGAGAGATGGCAGAGAAATTCAAACTGAGAACAACGCACGACGGAGCAGACGACATGATAAAGAATCCCAAGATAAGGAAGGGTCTGGACAAATACAGCAAGGAAGTGGAGGAGCTGTACAAGGACGTATGGAAACAGCATTGTACTTGCGGCGGTTTTATCCACGATAATGTAAAAAACAAAATAAAAACAAA
>WJKV01000079.1 GCA_014728875.1 Candidatus Woesearchaeota archaeon
AAACTGAATCTTGTGATGGGCATAGACAAAGCAATAATAGAGAGCGATGTTCCTACTGTCAATCGTCATATAGCTTTCAGGCATAATCTAACAGAGAGTATCTTTCAAAATACAGAAGGAAGCAAAATCATCTCACAGATTCCCAGGATGCATGCGTTTTGGTTCGTCTCAGTCGGCACTCCTGAAAAGAACAAGCAGAAATACTTCATCTACGACGCAACAGCAGGCCTGGAGATCCTGAAAAAATGGAATCTTGAAGAGGATGTTGTTGCGAAAACAAAAGAACTGCATGAAAACCTGATAAAAGGAAAGAAAACACCGAAGGGCAAGATTGATGTATTGTGCGGTCCGGAAGTCACAGGGATCGCTACCCATGAAAGCGTGGGCCATCCGAATGAAGCAGACAGGATACTCAGCAGGGAAAGTGCGCAGGCAGGCGAAAGTTTCGTCACGCCGGAACTGCTGAACAAAAAATATGGGAATGAAATAGTCAATGTCTCGGATGATCCTACTATTCCTGGCAGCGCAGGTTTTTATAAATATGATGCAGAAGGCGTAAAGGCCAGAAAAAGAAGACTGATAAAGAACGGCATACTGAATGAATTCTTGCATAACAGAGAGACCGCAGTTGAACTGGGATTGAAAAGCAATGCAGCTGCGAGAGCGACTGCTTTTGACAGGGAGCCTATTGTTAGGATGGCCAACACATTCATAGAGCCGGGAGATTATACAAGAGACGAATTAATCGCAGACACTAAAAAGGCCATATACATCAAGAACTTCATGGAATGGAACATAGACGATAAAAGATTCAATCAGAAATATGTGGGTGCTGCAGCTTTCTATGTAGAGAATGGTGAGATAAAATATCCCATTCACGATCCTATTCTTGAGATCACAACGCCTGCATTCTGGAATGCGATCGACGCTGTAGCGAACGATCTGGAACTGAATGCTGCAACCTGCGGGAAGGGCGAGCCCAGCCAGGGCGTTCCTGTCTTTCACGGAGGGCCTACCATAAGATTGAGGAATATCAGGATAAGATAGAGAATGGAAAAAACAGAATTAATATATTATCTGCAGAAAAAATTGCTAGAGAGGGATGCGCAGGACATAGTCTTATCGTTAAGAAACGGAAAGAAGACCCAGATAAAGTTTGTTAACAACCAGATAGCGACAACCAAGACATGGGATAATGTGAATATTGCCATCTTTCTCAACTACAAGCAGAGAATCGTCGCCACAACCCTGCAGAAATTCACAAAGCAGGCTGTTGATTCCACAGTTGAAAGTTTGATTAAATTCGGCAAATCCATCCAGCCCAATGAGGGGTTTAAAGGCGTTGCGAAAGGACCTTTCAAGTACAAAGAAGTGGAGAATACTTATGATAAAAAAGTTGCAGATCTGTCAGAGGAAAGCGTGGACATAGTGGAGGCGGGGATTAACAGCGCCTTGGGAGCTGGTGCAGAACGGGCCAACGGTGTCCTGGAATTCATAGACAACAGCGAACATCTGATCAGCAGCAAAGATGTGGACGGCAAGGACAGGGGGACGGGCATTTATCTTTCTTTGCGCGCTCATTGTTCTAAAGAAGCTTCTGGCTATTCTAATCAGGTCGGCACTCTGTTGTCTGACATAAAGCCAGAAAAGGCAGGCAAAGAAGCAGCCTTGACAGCAAAACACGCACTGAATCCTGAAAAGATTAAACCCGGCAGATTCAATGTTATATTTTCACCTTATCCGTTTGCAAATTTCATAGACCATCTGGACAGCTCTTCGATCTACTATGTCGAGGCTGGCTATTCTTTCCTGACGGATAGACTTAATCAGGCAGTGGCAAGCCCTGCAGTTACTATCTACGATGACGGAACCTTTCCGGGAGGGCTGGGCAGCGGAAAGTTTGATGATGAAGGCAGTCCTATGCAAAAGACACTGCTGATAGACAAGGGGATTCTTAAGACATTCCTGCACAACACAAGCACTGCAAAAAGACACAATACAAAAACAACATCAAGCGCAGGTCTGGTATGTCCTTCCCCTTCTAATTTGGTGATTGCTCCCGGCAAAATGACAGAAAAAAAGATGTTTGAAGGATTCACTGGCTTGTATGTAACCAATTTATGGTATACAAGATTCCAGAATTTTATGACAGGAGATTTTTCTACAATACCAAGAGACGGGATTTTCCTGTACAAGAACGGAGAATTGATAAAGAGTGTGAAGGACATCAGAATTACTGAAAACATATTGAATTTGTTCAAGAATGTTGCAGCAGTATCAAAAGAGCGGAGACAGCAGTGCGGGTGGGAGGTCGCGACTCCTGTGATAACAGGTTCTGCATTGGTGAACAATGTGAACATCACGACAAGTACAGAATGATTCAAGCATGATTCTAAATAAACTTAATTTTAAATTTTATTGATCAAATTGTCCTTTTACTTTGTATTTTTCAGAATTGATTACTTCTTCTATTTCATCAGGATATTTCTGGACATTTGTTTTGAATCTCAAGAAAAATGTCTTATAGATAAAATAAAACAATGCAATTATCAATAATGCTGTAATCAATCTGTTGTCCATAACTCAATAATATCGAACGGTTCTTTAAAAATCTTATGGTGTCTGAACCCCTGAATAGTTAATAGTAACCTTTAAATATAACCGAAACGGATAAACAGGTAATGAGCTCAAATTCGGATTCAGGGGAGTTGGACAAAGTTATGTATGGTTATACGACTGAAGTTAATGCTTTAGAGGATGAAAATAGGGTTCTCAGACAAACCGTAGAACATCTTAAAGATGAGATCAGGAAATTTAAGACACCGCCTTATCTTGTTTGCGAAATAAAGGACATTATAGATGACAAGGCATTGTTGTCTTTGAAAAACGGGAATGAGTTTTTTGTTGAGATTGTCGGGGATCTTGAAGACTTGAGGGCAGGGGACCAGGTACTTGCGCACCAAAAGAATCTTACAGTTGTTGACAGGATACAGTCTAGCAGAAAATTCAATGTTGAGAAATTTGTTATAATTGAAAAGCCTGAGCTTAACTGGAAAGACGTAGGCGGATTAAAAGAACAGATAAATGAGATAAGAGAAGTCATAGAACTTCCATTAAAGAAACCCCATCTGTTCGAAAAGATCGGAATAAAGCCGCCTAAAGGCGCATTATTGCACGGACCTCCAGGATGCGGCAAGACCATACTGGCAAAAGCAGTTGCAGCGAGCACAGACAGCACTTTCATTCAGATTGTTGGTGCAGAGCTTGTGCAGAAATACATAGGAGAAGGTGCAAAATTAGTAAAAGAAATATTCGAGCTTGCAAGAAATAAAGCGCCCGCCATTGTCTTTATCGATGAACTGGATGCTATCGCTGCAAAAAGAGTGGACATTGGAACCAGCGGCGAGAGGGAAGTGCAGCGTACCTTTATGCAGCTGCTTGCAGAATTGGACGGGTTCAAGGAGCTATCGAATGTGAAGATAATTGGCGCAACGAACAGGAAAGACATTTTGGATCCTGCAGTCATCAGGCCCGGCAGGCTGGACAGGCAGATAAAGATTTCAGAACCTGACAGGGAAGGGATAAAGCAGATATTAGACATACATTCAAAAGGCATGAAGATCAGGAAATTCAACAGGAAAAATCTGATCGACAGCATAATAGGCTGCACAGGAGCAGACATCCGGTCGATTTGCACCGAAGCTGGTTATTTTGCAATCAGGGATAACAGAGACGAGGTCCACGAGCATGATTTTTTGGATGCGATAGAGAAAGTCAAAAGTGAAGAAGCAACGACAGACGAATTCATGAACATGTTCGGCTAGATTCTATGGAGTTTAAAGATAAATTCACAAAAAAAGCCCAGCGCGAAGGATACAAGAGCAGGGCCGCCTATAAACTGATCCAGCTCAATAAAAAATATAGATTGATAAAAAGAGGAGACGATGTTCTGGATCTGGGTTGTGCACCAGGTAGCTGGATCCAGGTTTGCAGCAAGATCGTAGGTCTAAAAGGCTATATTCTTGGCATTGACATTTCAAAAATGAAGGAATTCAAGGAAAAGCACATAGAGTTTCTCAGGCAGGACATAACAAAGAAAGACATCGTCGACATTATTAATTCAACAATCAAAGGTAAAGTCAGGAATGGAAAATTTGATGTTGTCACAAGCGACATGGCGCCCAGAACAAGAGGAATAATCCATCTGGACCAGGAACTGTCTTTGGAACTGTCTGCCAGGGCCTTTGAGCTTGCTAAACTTTTTCTGAAAAAGCATGGGAATTTCTTATGCAAGACTTTCCAGAGCAAAGAATATGATTCTTTCAAGAAGGATGTTGAAAAACATTTTGATTTTGTAAAGACGCAGAAACCTGTCGCGAGCAAGAAAAGAAGCAAGGAAGTCTTCTTGGTATGTAAGGATTATAAGGGGATGAACCATTGACTAATTTTTAATATCTTATGATATTTTTCATAATATCTTGAAATCGACGCAGATCCTGTATGTCTTTGGCGAGAACTGCCCGCATTTGACAACATCCAGTATCTTTGCTTTTTTCACGTGCGTTTTTATCTTTTCTATTGCTTTTTTCGGGATGTCTTTTTCTTCCAGAAAATCATAGAAATGGATGACAGTTCCTTTCTTGGCTGCTTTCAATGCACTGTCAAGAAAATCTTCTGCGCTCATAGGCAGGGGCATGCAGATTCTGTCGAATTTTCTTTTCAGTTTCGGCATGATTTTTTTCACATCCCCAAGTATCAGCTCTACATTTGTCAGGTCCTTGTTCAATTTCAGATTCTCAAGAGCAAATCTGTGCCCGTCCTTGTTCTTTTCTATTCCTACAACCAGCCCGGGTTTGCTGTTCTTTGCAATGACAAGAGGATACGGTGCGCAACCGCTGAACATGACCAGGACGTTTTCGCCTTTCTTTACTTTCTGCGCGATCCTCATCCGTTCTGTGCCCAGCCTCACGCTGAAATAAACCTTGTCTATATCAAGCTTCAGCCTGACACCGTTTTCTTTGTGTATGGTGGTCTTCTGTCTTTTTCCTGCGAGATGCTTGTGTTTCTGCAGCCGGAATTCGCCTGCATGCGAATCTGCTTTCTTTACCACTGTTTTTATATTCTTGTGCAGCTTCAACAGAGCCTGCGCAATAATTTTCTCTTTTGACTTTATTTCAGGCTTTATCTCAAGGATTGCAATCTCTCCTACTACATCATAAGCGCTCGGCAGAAAAGTAAGTTCTTCTTTTGACAGCTTGTTCTTCAACACGTCTGCAAGAGTAGTTATCCTTTCTATCTTCTTTAATCTTTTCTGCACAACAGAACAGCCTTTCTTTGCTGTCTTTTTCCTTATCGGAAGATATGCAAAATTTACATCAGTCTGCATTCTGTAATCTTTATTGTATATTCCTTTTTCCCGCAGTTCTTTTTTGATGCGGTTGGCATCTTTTAATCTGCATTTAAGAGCTAGAACCATTGTTTCAATCCTTTTTGCTTTGCTTTTTCCTGCTTTGAACTAACTTCATCAAGTTTCTTGCTTACCCGTTCCTCTGAGAAATCGTGCTTGTCGCACAAAATCTTCAGAACTTTTTTCCTGTCAATAACTTTCCATTTCAGTTTATATTTCTTTTCGACAGGCATGTTCTTAATCACATTGAACGGCACATCCCAGTCAAACTCAAAATCCCAGCCTGCCTTCTTGAACAAGCTGTCAAAGTCTTTACCGTGTTCCTGCACCAATTTAAGGCCTTTTTTCGGTCCGATGCCTTTGACCCCTCCCGGATTAAAGTCTGTTCCTACCAGCAGGCCGAGGGCGATAAGTTGGTCCTGCGACAGTTCGAGATTCTTCAGATTTTCCTTAAGTTCAATAAGCTCGGGAGTGACAGAAACATAGGCCATCCTGCCCGGCATTTTCTTCCTTCCTGCAACACTCAGATTTTTAACAAGTTTCGGAGAGCCGAACAGCAAGCAATCAGCATCCTGGCTGACAACCGCGTAAGCATCTTTTTGTTTTACAATATATGCAGCCTGCGCTTCTCCTTCGCTCGGCGCCTGTATAACTGGTGTGCCTAGCGCTTCCAGCAGATCCTTGCTTTCTTCTATCATCTGGCCTGTCAATCGTGTGGTCCTGGTCGCATACTTTTTCATGGATTCTATGTCTTTTTTTTCAACAGCTTCCTTATGCTTTTTGTGCGCCTCTTCTTTCCTGCTTTTTCTTTTTGATAGCTCTGCATATTTAAGTTCAGGCACTTCTCCGTCGAAAACAAAAGCAAGCTTCATGCCCAATGACATGAATCTCGTTGTCCTGTTGAACAGGCCTGTCAGATGGGAAGTGATCCTTCCTTTGCTGTCCATCAAGGGAGTGCCGTCTGCCTGTCTTATTGTAGTGAGAAACTGATACAGCATATTATAAGCATCGATCATCAGTTTTTTTTTCTTAAGGTCTCCTAGTTCTATTGTATGAGAAATCAATAAGTCTGTAATTGCGCATCCCATTTTTATTCTGTTTTTTAATTTATTCTTTTCTTTTAATCTGCTCCTTATTCAAGTTTTTGGATAATCAGCTGCTTGAACTCTTTTCCGACCATTTCCATTGCTTTTTTCGAGATATCTCCCGGAGTGAGGTAAAGAGCAGGCATGTTCTTTGACTGTGCCTGGATATAGGTGGTGCTAAGGTCCCCGTCATTGCTTCTTTTCTTGCTTTTTGCTTTTGCAAAATACTCTATGTCTCCGATGGTTGTCGGAACCAGCAATGTCATTTGTATCTCTTTTTCTTTTCTTATTATGTCAACTTCTAAAATCTTGATGTTCTTTTTGTTGCAGAACGCTTTAATCTGCTCGAAAAATTTGTCTTTTATGTCTTCAGCAAAATCTTTCTGGTCTTCATAATCCTCGATTTCTTTCTGCTTGTCCTCTGAAAGTGCTGTTTTCTTCTTTCGTGTTCTTGTTGCCTTTTTTTGTTTTTGTTTTGGTCCTTCTTTTTCTATGCCTTTTTCTTTCTCTACTTTCTGTACTTGCTTTTTCTCTTCTTTGGGTTCTTTTTGCTCTTTCTTTTCAGGTTTTTCCTGGACAATTGCTTTTTCAACCACTGCTTTGGGCTGCTCTGGCTTCACTTCAGAGACTGCCGGCCTTGTTTCTGCAGCTGGCTGAGATTTAGGCTTCTCTCTCTCCATCAAGATTTCCTTGATCAGATTAACAGCTTCTTGATCAGTAACCAAATAATATTTCCAGAACAGTTCTGTCTTGTTTACTTTCAATGGGACTGCGAAATCTTTTATGTTTCTCATCGCAACCTGAAACAAAGGGCTCAATGCCTTGTCCTGCACGATTTTTTTCTCTTTAAGAAAATCATGAGCCTTTTTATCTTTCTCATTAAGATAATCTACCAATCTCGAAAGTCTGCTGCTCTGCTCTGGCAGATAATATACAGGACTTCCTCCTATCTTTGTATGCGACAGCTTTAATTTTTTCTGATCCACCAATTCAGACAGATGAGCTGCTGTAAACAACGAATCAAGCCCCAGGTCTTTGCTTATCTCTCTGGGCAGCACAGGCCCCTTTGTCTTGATAAGATTCAGGATTTTTTCTTGCATGAATATAAAGATAAGAAGCTAGTATTTATCCCTTATGGTCTGACCCATCTGATTTCATAGTATGTTACATCATTCTCCTGGTCAACAATTCCTATCAATAGCCTTTTCTTGGTGCTGGTCGCCACCCTGTTCTTCGCTGAAAAATCATACCAGGTAAGCCCTTGATTTTCTGCCACAGGAAACACGAGCCATTTCGCATGATCTTCTCCAGGCTTGACTCCTCTGTCATACACCCTGAAATCCGCCCCGAACTTGAGCGCGGTCTGGACTATGTATCCTCTGTTTCTAAGATCCTTGTATACACAGAATCTCGTCCATAACTGCGGTTCTAATTCTTCTGCAATGCGCAGAAACCTATCAAATGTCAATTTTTTCCTGCCTTCTTTCAGGTTTATCTTGCCTTTCTCCAGCAGGTAAAGCGCTTCCAGCAGATTGAACTGCAGTTCTCCTGTGCCCAGCAGTGTGCCGAATCTGCTTTTATTGTACAATTCTCTGCTCTCGTCGCTTTTCTCTGCAATGATCCTGTCCTTGACAAATGCTGCTTTAATTGCTTTCTTTTTCGCGCTTGCTTTCTTCTTTTCAGCTGTCTTTGTAGATTTTGTTTTCTTTGCCATCATTCTGATTTTATGGCCTTGCCCATTTATATAACTTTCCGTTATAAATCGCAAGAAACTTTATATATTACTTATACTGACTTTTAGGTCTATTGCAGCGAGCGCCAATCGCTGCAAAAAAGCCAGAGGTAATAAAAATATGAAGAAAAGAAGTTTGACACCCCCTGTAAATGTCGGGGATGTTGTTGAGGTAAGGATCGAGGCTGTCGGCGAAAAAGGCGACGGCATAGGAAAGATCAAG
>WJKV01000007.1 GCA_014728875.1 Candidatus Woesearchaeota archaeon
GCTCTATCTTTACATCCTTGTTTTCCTGTATCGAGCTCAGGCCGTTGTAGCTGGAAGCAAAATCCTTGTTCCTGCTCTTCACTTTCATTATTCTCACGAAGCCGAAATCATCCCCTTTCCACGCATCAAGGAATCTTGAAACTGATGCAATGAAACTCTGCTTTCTTTCTTCCAGTATCTCTTCTGCAATGAAATCAAGGTCCTTTATCAGCTGGCTGTATTCGCACTGCGTCTTCAGTTCAACAAGTTCGATGAACCTGTCCCTCTCGACCAGCCCTTCAAGGCTGAACCTTCTGTTCTTTTTGTCATTCACAATGTTCATCACTGTCTTGTTCGCAAGTATCTCTATTATCTCTTTTATCGCAGAAAGATAATTCTCTGTTTCCCTGTACCCGAACTGTCTCGCCTCTTTCACAGCGGAATTGATGACAAAAGAGCTCAGGTTGATGCTCATCAGGTCCCTTACCCTGTCCGGGACATTGTGCCCTTCGTCTATCACAATGATGGTGTTTCCCAGATCCTTGTCAATTCTCTTGAAGAACCGCTCCCTGATGGACGGATGCATCACGTGGAAATAATCAGCGATCACGACTGTTGGTTTTTTTCCTCTTGCAAGAAACCCAGCAAGCTCATAGCTGCAGAATCCGTTTTCTTTTCCATACCTGATAAGCTCTTCAGAATGCAGCGGCCCGCCGCTGCTCAATTCTGCGAGCGCAGCTTCTGCCTCTACTGTCGGGACACCCTCGCTCTTTTTTGTCTGCGCATAAAAAGCGCATTTTCTTTCCTCTATCTGTTTCCCGCAGAAATCCGCAAAGATCCCGCTGTGCATTGTCTCTACACCGTCAACACTGCACATGTGCTTTTTCCCGAGAAAATCAACAGCATTGAAGCCGGGATCAAACTTTCTTTTTATGTCCCGCAGTGTATCAATCGCGATCTTGTGCTGCGTATGCCTCGGCGTGACAAACACAATGCTCAGTCCGTTGTCGACTGCATATTTCAGGGCAGGGCCCAGAGTGGAGATGGTTTTCCCAAGACCTGTGGGCGCATGGACAAGCATGTGCTGTCTTTTCTGCAGGCAGTCTGCAACATCAGCAAGCATCCTGTCCTGCTCCTCTCTTACTGTTTCGAACGGAAAAAAATATTCATCCCCCATGAAGCAGAAGAACTCTGTTCAATATTAAAATGTTTTCTTTGCATTGAGTATCTTTGCATACTATATTCACTCTCCAGTCGTTATTAAAATTTATATAAGAAAAGTTTCTTTGCTTTAAACGGGGTAGTAGGGGCAAAATATGGTGCTTTTATTTGGCAGGAAATTTTCAATTCCCGCTACCCTTTTTCTTGGAATTTTCAGCATATTCTTCTGCCGCGGTGGTTCCTGTCCAGTTTCATATTAGGCAAGAGAATGCCGAATTCCAATTGTCCGCTTGCTCTTCCGCCTTCAAAAGAATAATCAACTATTGCCAGGCAGGTATTTCCGAATCTTCTTGCTCTTGTGAGTTCTATGTCGCACACTATTGGTTCTTTTGTTTTCCTTTTGATTTTTTTCCTGAATCTGCCTTCTTTTATAGCTTCCACCTGGATCAGATTTGCTTTCCTCATCTTCAGGAAGTCTGAGAAATCAATGTCAAAATTCTCAACCCTGCCATTCTGAAGCCATTCACCGAACGCAGCATATGTCAGCTGTTCAAGGCAATATCCAAGCTCATCAAAACCCGCATGCTCCTGAGGTTGTTTTGAACCATACGGCTTGTCTCTCAGCCTGAAATATCCTCTTGCAGTCCTGGGCGATAATTCTGCTCTTACCAGAAGCCTGTACTCCGGTTCATAAGTCTCCATGATCCGGTCCAGCTGATGCTGAGGATATTCCCTTCTTATGCTGTTGTTCTCCATGAATGGTCCAATTAGAAGTTATTTAAAAAGTCTATGCTGTAATCTGTACAGAAATCAGTTGTTCTATCTAGTCATCTTTAGATTCAGGTTCGCAATAAAGATGTCCTTCAACTAAAGCCATCATAGGAAACAATGCATCTGCGAATTCCTTTCCTTTGTATTCAAACTGCTCTTTAGTATTGATATTCTCAAAAAGCAGATCATAAGCGCATCTCGCTACAAGATATCTTTCAGGCTCTGGTAGCATGTGTGCGACTGTGCCTGAAAGCTCTTTTGTGGTTGACAATACCAGGGATTGCACAGGCGTCCTGTTAAGGAACAAGAAATCGCCTTTGTATATTGTCTCGATGAAATTCAGATAAAGGGCAGAATTGCAAGTCAATCGTTTTGACTTTATCACTCTTCCCACAAGATTCTTTGAATCTTCCATAATACAATATGTGTTAAGGAAATATAAAAAGCTTATCAAGAAAAATCTATTTTATCAGCTGTTCCACCATCTTCCTATACTTGCTCTCTGGATACTTCTTGTCGACTTTCTTGTATTCGTCGACCATCTTCTTCTGTTCTTTTTCGCTCAAGTACTGCATGCACGGCAGAAAGAAGTCATTGTCCTCTGTGTCTATGTGCGGAGGATAGAGCTTGATCAGGTCTTTTATGAGCTTTTTTGCATCCTTGTCATTCTTCTCAAGCGACTTTATTATCGCCCGCCCCTGTTCGTGCTCCTTGATCAGCCTCTTCATTATTTTCTTCAAGCCGGGCGTCATGTCTTTCTTTTCCAAACGCTTGAAAAGAATCTTTTCTTCCTTGCCGTGGTGCCTGTTGTCTGCATAATTCCTGAAGAAATCGACTGTCTTCTTGATGAGATCATCATCAATCTTTTTTCTTTTTTTCAGCACGCCGACCATCCGTTCTATCAGGCGGTGCTCAACCATCAATGGCCCGTAAGGTTTCATACTGTTCCATCAACCACACAAGGTATAAAAATCTTTCTCAAAAAGACAAAAAAACGCCGCGGGAGAGATTCGAACTCTCGTGCCCCGAAGGACAGTGGATTTTCGCAGGCCATTTTGTAGGTACGTTGATACTCTATAACGCCCTTAGCAATCTTACGGTTCCTTAAGACGTATCTTAAAGAATCACCGCAATGGCCAGACTATGCGACCGCGGCATAAATAGGGTTATTATGCCCATGTACCTTCCAGAACCCATGTTTATTTAAATGCTTTACGTTTCTTGGGGTTATCTCATTCATGAATTTCTCAAGATTATCTACGCCTGCGAGACACAATTTATAATAATCTTTTTTACCCCACTTATATGGCCTATATCCTAGCTCAGTTAAAAGAGCTAATAAATCATCTCTTAGTAGAATAGATGCAGATCCAAATTCTATTTTAGGATAAGTATGATCCTTGTTATTATTTATTCTCTCGAATCTCAAATAGCCATCAGTATCAAACAATCCTCTAATAAAAGCAGATTGAATCTCTCTGTTTGCTTTTTTGATATAATCAGGTATCCGTACAGAATGAGTTTTTGATCCAGGCAAGAACCCATAATTTATAAAAAATCTCGAAATCTCTTTTTTACTTGTTTGGATTCCAAAACAGCCTTGCTTCCCTCCACTTCTAAATTTAGGCTTAAATTCAACATTCTTAAACAGAGATTCTAACATTTTCTTTACATGATTACAATAATATTCTTTTTCATCGAGACCCCCTCTCAATTCCCATACGATAGAAGTTTTCGTTTTGTATAATGTCCCATCTCCAACATGCATTCCTATTAATTCTGCAACTTCTGGATTTAATTTTATAATCATTCTAATCTGCTCTTTTTATTAATGATAATAGCAGTTCTTGTTTATAAGTTTCATGTGACAATGTCCAATGACCAGTGAAAAATAAAAAAATTTATATACTGTTTTATCGCCCTCTTTATAGACATGGCAGACAGCAAGAAGGATTTTCTGAGAAAGACAATAGAAAAGGATCTTAATGAGGCAGCCATCAGTTCTTTCACAGGCAATGTAGAGGCAAAGAAGGTCTTTGAGGAAGAGATAAATCCAGAGCAGAAGGCCCAGAAACTGAAGCTGAAAAAGAAAGCGAGAAGGAAGCTGATCATCTCAATAATCAGCATCATAATCATAATAATGATTGTGAGCAGTGTTTTTGTTTATTTCTTTTACATCTCACCTGTGTTCATCAGAAAGCCCTACATAGAGAAACCTGTCCTTAGCGAAGAGGATCCTATGATCACTTCAGAGCACATCACTTACATTGTAAATGAGCTTGGAGGCTATAAACTGCACGGCGGGCCGCTCGGAAAAGCTGCCCAGATGGAGCTGTTTCTGTCAGACATAAACAAGAGATTCACGATAACTGTGGAAGATCACAACATCTTCACAGTGGGAGGAAACGCTCCCAATCCGGACATAAGACTGAATGCTCCTGAAGAGGTTTTCATCGACCTGATAAGAGCAGAAGACCTGATGGCAAAAGCAAAAGAGCTTGTGGGGCTCGAGATAGTCTCTATCGACCCCCTCCTCGATGAGACAGTTCTTGCAATGAAAGGCTACAAGGCCATATACGACACTTTGAGCGGAAAAATAATAGGAACATCCTCTTTCTTCAAGCTGACGCCGGCAGTCAAGAAACTGATCTATTTGATCAGCGTAATAATAGTGGCCATCCTCGGCATAATATACATCACAAGGAAATAAAGAATTATTTTCCAAAAGACTTTCTGAATCTCTTGTACATCCGGCTGTCTTTTGATGCGAAATAATAAACAATAATAAACAACAATGCTCTCAGCAGCAGCAACAGCAGTGTCCTTAGCGGAAATTTCGCAGCTGGTTCAGCAGGCACAGCAGGCCTTACTTCCACTTTAGGAGGGACAGCAGGCACAGCAGGCTCTGCAGGCACACCCGGCACTCCTGGTTTTGCAGGGATCGCAGGCTTTGCCTTTTCTCTTGCTTTCTCTTCCCTGAGCTCCCAGTCTCCTACCCAGGACTTCAACAGATCTTTATAGCTTCCGTACTTAGGATCATAGCCTTCGCCGCCCCCTCCTGCGCCTTCTCTTTCTTCTTCCTCTTCCTCCTCTTCAGCAGGCGCTGACGGCGGAGGATCGCAGACATCGTCGAAACCGTCTCCGTCGAAGTCTCTTCCGACATTTGTCTCTCCAGGGCAGGCGTCGCATGTAAGATTGGTTGTGACATTTGTCAAAGGATCTGTATAAGTGAATATGCTGACAATGCCTTCTGTGTAGCCGTCATTGTCAAAGTCGGCTTTTTTGCAGTTGTACTTGCTTCCTGCAGAATTAAGATTATTGCAGACATAGAAGGTCTTGCGCGCACTGCTCACAGTGTCTCCGTCGCTGTCAGTCACATTCACCCGCACGAAATAAACACCGTCATTATTATAGACAGCTGCAGGAAGAGCAACAGTTCCTGAACAGGATGTGCTGTAAGAGCCGTCGTTTGTTATGCTTGAAGTATCAGTATAAATCTGAACAAAATTAGAATTCTCAATGATCACTGTGCATGTTGTTCCGAAAGTGTCAGTTGTTCCTGTCAGGAAGCTGAAAGTACCTATGTCAAGATTAGTAAGGCTGCTGTTGAAATAATGCGAAGCAAGGTCAAAGCTGGAAGTTGTATCCTTGGGCTGGACATCCACAGTCACAGTAGTGCTGTTCGTGCTTCCGGTATTTCCGACAGTGTCTGTTGCATTCACATAAACAGTGTAGGTTCCGTCTGCATTAAACACAGGATCATACAAACAGTCTGTCTCAAGAGAAGCGCTTGCCCCCATGACGAACCTGCACGCATAGATATTGCTCGCATCAGTCGCGATTGTCCTGAAAGAGATAGAGGAGCCCACATCGACCTGTTGAGGACTTGAGGTGGGCTCGATCTCGATCTCCTGAATTTGTGGCGCTGTTGATTCGTAAATAGTAAGTGATTGTGTCTTAGGATTGCTGATTCCGCAGCCAGAAGGACATCCTGTGTTGGAGGATATCGGGAAAGTCTCTGCACCTGTTGCAGCATCTCCAGGCACCCTGACAGTGACTGTCAGATCAAGACTGCCTCCGTTCAAGGAAAGGCCGTCGCTGTTATTGTCCTGCAGGTTCAGGACGCCGTCAGTCACATCAACACATGCAGCGCAACCAAAGTCTCCTGCACTGGGCCCGGACAAGGACACAATAGACTCATTGTACATGAAGCTCACATTGTTAAGGCTCGTGCCCAGAACAATCTGCACTATGCCCGAACCGTGGTTTATGCCAGAGGCAGAGGTAAATCTGATAGTGAAATTATCGCTTGACGGCTTGCCTCTATGGAACCTGTTTGAGAACGCAAAATCAATATCTCCGTTGTCTACACTGCCGGTTGTAAATGTGGGTATCGTTGTCAGACCTCCGAAGGAAGGTGTTGCTGCACACACGCCCACGCCGGCGCAATTGCCGTCGACGCAGTCAAGTTTTCCGTCGCCGTCGTCGTCAAAGTCATTGTTGCACACGCCTGCTGCGTTCTCTGCTGCACAGGTTCCTCCGGGCACGCCCACGCCTGCGCAATTAGCATCAGAGCAGTCAGTGCTTCCGTCATTGTCATTGTCAAAATCGTCTGAACATAAAGTAGAGGTGCTCTCCCCTCCGGCAGCAGTGCACAAGGCACCTTTCTTGTCTCCGAACTCGCCGACACAGTCGCTGTCTGCGCAATCGCTTCCTCCTGATCCAGGAGAATAAGCACCAGAACCGTCGTCATAGTCATTATCGCTGCCGTCGGCGCAGCTGAATGAGCTTATGTTTTCATAAGTAGGGCAGGGAGGACAGTTGTTGAATCTCGCCCAGCAGTCTGTTCCTGTAAGATTATTGATGTTTGATGATGTTGTATTAGCATCCTTCCTGTTATCCCTGCAGCTCGGGGTCCCGTCAGGGTTTGCATTGTCATAATCGTCATCGACAGTATCATAGCAAAGATTGTAGAAATTGATGAAAAATTCATTGTTCCTGCATACTCTTCCTGTTATAGGATTAGTCACATTATTGCAGTCAGGATCGTCACAGTCAGTCCCTCCTCCTGGACGGAGCACATAATCAGTGCCTGCCCAGTAATATTCGTCCAGGTCATTGTCAATGCCGTCAAAACAAGCAAGCGCACCGCCAACAGCAGTCTCGTTCGCAGGACAGTTGGGCGCGCCGTAGCAGTCGTAATCGTCACAGTCCGCGCCGGTATTGTCAAGGCCTGGATCAGGCACTGTCACGCCAAGCCAGTTGCCTGCGATATCAACATCATAATCATTGTCAGCTCCGTCGTTACAAGCTGCAAAGCCAGTTACATTCTCAAACAGAGGACAAGACAGTGTCGTGCTGAAATTTCCTCTTCCCCAGCAGCTGTAAGCATCGTAACAATCAATACCCTTAGCGCGGCAGTCAGTCATTGAAGTTCCGCCGCAGCTAAAGCCTGAAGAAAGATATGCATTGTTGTCCGCATCATTGTCAAACCTGTCATCGCAGCTGCTCAATGTATTGCTGTAGTTCAATGCTCCTTCATTGCTGCCTTCGCACGCAGTATAATTTGCACCAGAGATAAAAGTTTTTTCAGGCAATCCGCTGCTATTGATGTATGCCCCTATCCTCCCATTACAGTCACTGTCTGCACAATCAACAGAACCATCGCCGTCATTATCAAAAGCATCATAGCAAGTTGTTTCAGCTCCAAATTCACAACTGATAATGTCTCCTGCACCAGTCACTCCTATTGCCTCGCCATTACAATCACTGTCTCTACAATCAGTATTATCATAGTTCAAGTCATTATTAATACCGTCATTACAACTATTGCTACCATGAGTTTGTGTCGCAATTATAAAACTAGTATTGCTCCTGTTCAAACCAGGATCAAGTTCAAAATCGTTTTGCGGGTCTACACCATCAACATAAATTGTAAAATTAGTATCCCCCACACCAGTACCAATGAATGCATCAAAATTCATAGTATAATTATTTACACTAACTCCAAGCAGAGTAAAATTCATCATCTGATTCAAAGTACCATTGAATGCATCAGAGTCTGTCACGCTTGCTCTGCTGTTCGCCTGCAATCTTGTAAAAGGCGGACCTCCTTCAGGCAATAAGATCTTGTAAGGAAGACCTGTTCCTGATAAGTTTACTAAATTAGTCGAAGTATTGCTAATATTGAACTGCGGGCTGCCAACACTGCTCGTTGTCATGAACGTGATTTTACTAGATATGCTTGAAACAGTATACTTAACTTTGAATCTACCATTTGGCTTGTTTCTTTGCGTGTAAAGAACATTAACTTCATTGCTTCCCGTACCAAGAGTAAAAGAACATATGTTTCCAGGGCACGGACTCGAAGGTGTTGATTGTGCACCAAAAGAAGGACCTACATACGGAGAGGTTGAACTAAAAGTTCCAAAACCCCCGCCTCCTTGATCCAATTGATGTCCGCTTATATTGAAGAACAATGCAAGACAGTCATTATCTGCGCCATCTGTATTGCCATCCCCATCATTATCAATGCCGTCATTGCAAATTCCTTCAAACTTGAAAGTTCCGATCAGTTTCCTGAATGCAAAATTGACATCCCGCTGTGTCGAATCATTATGGCCAAAATATGCACGTTGGTTGAATTTGAAAGCACTGTACGCGTTTGCAACATCAAAACCCACTTGATTTCCTGCAGTTATTGTGAACCAAGGCGATGTCTTGACATAGACAGGCTGGTTTGTCACGTTCGTGACATTCACGTAAGAACCGGCACTGTTGATGATAGAGCAGTTGTTTACGAACCACGAAGTCAGGACATTTCCGTCAGGATCTCCTGACTGGATAGTGTAGTTCAATGCAAATGTCTGGTTGGTTATCTGGACAGGTGTTGTATAGTTCAGCCTTCTTGTCTGGCTGCTGTTGGAAGTGTAGACTATACATTCGACAGTATTGTTGGCGCTCAACGACAGGCCCTCGAAAACTACACTGAATGTAGGCAGTGTGACGCTCTTGTTGTATACTCCTGCAAGCTCGAACAAGCCGTCTGGAAATACAAGCCTTTCATAAGTGTCGTTCAAAGGACAAGTGTATGTGAAATCGATAAACACATTATAATTTGAAGGCCCGTAGTTTATCACAGGCACTATTGCCTGAAAATCATAAGTAGTCAGATTGAAACCAGGGATGTTCTCTTCTA
>WJKV01000080.1 GCA_014728875.1 Candidatus Woesearchaeota archaeon
CATCAGAATCCCTACACATAGAAAATGTCATTGAAGGAATACAAAAAAAAGAGGAAATTTTCTAAAACACCAGAGCCAAAAGGCAAGGTAAAGAAATCAAAAAAGCCGATCTTTGTCGTGCAGAAGCATGACGCTTCCCATCTTCATTACGATTTCCGGCTCGAGATCTCCGGCGTCCTCAAATCCTGGGCAGTGCCCAAGGGCCCTTCTATGAATCCTAAGGACAAGAGGCTGGCAATAGAGACAGAAGACCATCCCATTGACTATGCGAATTTTGAAGGGATCATACCTGAAGGGCATTACGGCGCAGGAACAGTGATGGTCTGGGACAAGGGCACGTACGAGAACACGACAGAAAAAGATGACAAAAAGATTTCTGCAAAAAAAGGATACAGCTACGGTCACATCTCTTTTGACCTGAAAGGAAAGAAACTGAAAGGCGGTTTTTCCATGAACAGGTTCAGGGAGAACAAATGGCTCTTGATCAAGAAGGATGACAAATATGCAGACAAGAGAAGCAACATATTGAACAAGAAGAAGTCAGCAAAATCCGGAAAGACCTTGAAGCAGATCGAAAAGAAGGGGAAATAAAATGCTAGCATACATGACAAAGAAGCATTCAAAATGAGGTGATTAAGATGCCGTATAAAGCAAACAAGCACCTCCCGAAGAGAGTGAAAGACAATCTTCCGCGCGGAGCGCAGACAATATTCAGGAAAGCATACAACAATGCTGAAAAGCAGTACAAGGACCCGAAGAAAAGAAGGGGCAAGGCTTCGTTGACAGCAGTCTGCAACAAAGTCGCCTGGTCTGCTGTAAAGAATGAATACAAGAAAAAAGGAGGAGACTGGGTTAAGAAATGATAGATACAGTTATTGAATATCTGACACTTGTATGGAAAATCTTTAGTACGCCCTGGACCAGCCTGGAAACCCTGTGGCTGGTTCTTCCTCTAGTCTTGATTCTCATTCTCATCCATCTGTACTTCGGCAGGTTCAGGTCAGAAGAGCTCGGATGGAACTCTGCATTCGGCAATTCCATATCATTGTTATGGATCTGCGTGATCCTTTTCCGTTTCCTGTTCGACAAATACAGCTTTTTCACATTAATCCGCGAGACACAAGCGATTGACAACCTCATCATAGTCCTGGCCCTGACTGCCTGGGTCATACTGCTGCTGGCATTCAATTACTTCCATGCAGTGCCGAAGAAACTGGCGTTTGCACTGTCTTCTGCTGATTCAACCTATATTTTGGCATACATCATCATTTCTGTTATTATAGGAGGATTCTCCATGAGCATCGAGACATTGATAGCTTCAGCAATACTGTTTGCAGCAGTATTCGCAGCCCTGGAACTGTTTAAGCATCTCATTCCTATGACCGGTAGTGCAAAAGAAGCCATCAAAAGAAGAGAAAAAAAGAAAAAGGCCAAATCAAAAAAATGATAGAGATAAGCACTTTCACATGGATTGCGATCTTTGCTGTATCGGCAGCAGTCATAAACGGCATAGGAATCTTTGTTGTCTACAAGAACAGGCAATGGGCGACAAAGATGAAGACCTACCTCATATGCTTTGCAGCAGGCGTCCTGATCTCTGTTCCTCTGATGTTCGCGTTTCCAAATGCCATTAACAAGAATTTCTTTGCCGGGTTCGCAGCCTTGATAGGCTTTCTGTTCATGTTCTTCAGCGACAAGATAATAAAAAAAAGAACAAAGCAGAGACACCTGGCCTTCGGCATCACAGCAGCAGAAGGCATAGGCATCCATTCCTTTGTTGACGGTATCATATATACTGTGACCTTCAGCGCAAGCATCCTGATAGGTCTTCTGGCAGGCATAGGCCTGGTGATACACGAGTTCTCAGAAGGCGTCATTGTGTTCTCGATCCTGATAAAGGGCGGGCTGGAAAAGAAAAAGGCAGCAATCTATGCGTTCTTTATAGCAGCACTCACAACGCCCTTTGGAGCTTTTGTTGCCTATCCTTTTGTGAGCAGATTAAATGAATCTGTCCTGGGACTGGCGCTGGGCTTTGTTGTCGGTGTCCTGATCTATGTTTCTGCTTCACATCTTTTGCCTGAAGCAAGAGCGCACGAAAAACAACACTCCACCCTGGCCTTCCTGGCAGGAGTTGCCCTGGCGCTCATCATCGTGTTCACAAAGATGGCATAGACAGCAAATACTATAGATAAAATAAGCACCTAGATTTCTTAGAAATGTCTGCGGCACTAGCCAGGCGGTTTCACATAGACCTGGGATAGAGTCCTTACAAATTTTACTTGATTAAGCTTATGAAGAATAAAAACCTAGTTTCTTAGAATGAAAAAAAGAAAAGCAAAGACGCATAGTATTGCGCCTGACTAATCTCAAGTAACTCCACCGAGCAATATCTACTATAGTCGGATTATATTTAAGTTTTCCGGTTCTAACTATGGCAGAGTCGCATAGCCAGTCCATTGCGCTTGACTGATGCTCAAGTGGCTTCACTGAGCCGCGCGGGTTCAAAACAATTGTTTGCGGAAGTCCCGCCTCTGCCGTTAAAAGAGCCGGAAGGCTTCTTGGCCGATTCATTGTCCATTGAAACCCCAAAGAAAAGCTTGCGAATGTTTTTTTGCAACTTCTAGTTCCTTTGCTTCCCAACCATCCCCAAGAACCCTATATTCTATATTTCTTCCGTTTTGCTCAGCTCGTTCAATTCCATATTGCATTCCTCGAGAGATTCCTAGATCTTGATAAACAATAGTTACTATATCTGGAAGTGCCTCAATTAATTCTTTTCCAGCATTGATACCCATATCTCTTTCTTGAGGTATATCATCATCTAAAATCCCGGGCTGAGTGTAAAATAAATGGGAAGCAAAAGGTATCTCTCCGCGCAATAAACTATCTCTAACGCATGCTCTGGCATAAAGAAGATTTCTTCTAATTTCTTCTTCGCTATTCCCTGAATAGGGGGTTTCAATGTCAACAAATTTATTCATTTTTCAATGGAAAACATTAAGCTTTTTAAAAAGATATCTTCTTGAGGCGACAATCTTCTACTTAGAAAACGACTTGTAGAGTTTATTGTCGCGTAAATAATGGACCAGCCGTCCATGATAGGGTTTTGTGATCCTGAAGGACAAAGGCTTTTATTAAGCTAGGTAAGAGAGAATAGTTTTGGAATCTATAACATCACCAAAAAATCTATCAAAGACAGCCAGATAATATTTTTCTCCTTCTTTATTTACTGTTGCGACAAGATCTTTCGGTATTATTATCCTGTAGCCTTCAGTAAAAGCACGCCTTACTGTTGTGTCAACACAGATATCTGTATTCACTCCAATGATAACCAATGTTTTTATTTTTTGATTTTCAAGTATTCTCTTAAATTCTGGATTAGAAAATAAATCATAAGTCTTTTTTTCAAGCACATATTCTCCTTCAGCGGGTTCAAGCAGATATAATTCTGATCCCCACGAATCTGGTGCACAGACCATTCTCCCACTTCTGAGCTGTTCCTTCAGGTTTTCAGGAGATATCTCTTCTGATTCAATCTGTTTGCTATAGATTATTGGGATATCATATCCTCTGATTTTTTCAATGAACTCTTTTATTCTTGGAACAACTTCTTGATTTGGCTTAACATCCAGTCCCTGCTTTGCAAAAATACCTTTATCATCACAGAAGTCATTTTGAATATCGACTACTAAAACAGCTATTTTTCCCCGATCTCTTGAAACTTTTTGTCCCATAATTATAAGGTAATATTACACAGTTTATGAAGTTTGTCCTTCTAAGTCACAAGAATATAGACTGGACCTGCCGGGAGTCGAACCCGGAGTTTCGCCCTAGCCAAGGGCGCGTCATGCCATTAGACCACAGGCCCATAAGATGGCTGAGTTCTGGCCTGTTTAAAAAACTATCTATGCA
>WJKV01000081.1 GCA_014728875.1 Candidatus Woesearchaeota archaeon
CCGGCAATCACTTGTTGCTGTCATGCCAACAGTAAAGCACAAGTTGTATTTAAAAGTTTCTAGGACAAACTTTATTAGATAGCTCATTTTTTGCCGATTTGTGGCAGACAAAAATCTTTTTGATAAGCTGGCAACAACGCCTTTTGATGTAGAGGAAGGACTGAGCAGCATCACAAGAGAACAGTTCTCTCCTGACATAGGAAGCCTGTTCGGTTACGCAGTGGAGAACCATGTTCGCAACATCATCAAAGGGCATCCCGGCATTGTCTATTACGATGAACAGCATCCTGTTTTCATAAAAAGAGAGGATGATACCTTTTTTTCTGAAAGAAAAACAATACATATCGGAAGCAAGCGTATTGAGATGGCATTCTGCCTTAAGTATGACCAAGAAAGAAAAATTCTGTTCGCCTGCCACGGCTTCCCGGATAGACCTTCTTCTGAATTTGCACAACGGGAAATAGACTTATTATTTGATTTTCACGGCATAACTATTTTCGGGCAGGTTGCATACATCAATCCTGAGAGCAGCCACAGAGGCAAAATAGACAGAAGCCCATTGTCATTCAAAAAATTCATGAGACAAAGAGCCAACATACAGAGAGCGCTTGGAAAAAGAGTGGAATACTTGGCAGTCGTCAACAGAGATTTTATTCCAGAAATACCAGAAAGAACAAGATTCAAGTTTGAAAAAGAAATGAAAAATACAAGAATAGTCCAAGTCAGAGTTACTTCAGCAGACGCAGTCGGTTTTTACAAGAGGGCGCTGCAGGACAATCCAAACTTGACACTGCCGAAAAAACACCCATTATATAAGGCAGTATTTTCGTGACATCTAAACCTTGAATAATTCTTCGATTGTCTTTAATGCAGTCTCTTTCTTGTGGGGATAGCACGCCAAGGTTATCCTGATATGGACGCAGTCGCCATGGTCAACCAGCCATAATTCGTCGCGAAGAAATCTCTGCTTGTCAAAACGGAGAAAGAACTGCATTTCTTTGTTCAGCCGGCTTTCTGCCTGCGCGATCAAAAGCTTCTTCTGTTCGTCTGTCAGTTTTTCTATCAATAGCTTCAAGAATTCTTTGATGTTTCTCTGTTTTTCAAGCTGGACCTCAAACCTGTAGATGGTAGGATCATGCTCGCTCTCTGCTTTCTTCTCTTCTATTATCTCTTCTATATCGAACGGAAAAAATTCCTTGTACTTCTTCCTGTACAGATCGACGGGTTCATCTTCTTTTGCAAACAAAGAAACATGGATATTATGCACGAGCTTTTTTGCCATTTTGAAAAGATTTAAATACGAACATGCTTTCTGTGTTCTTATGAAACATACTGTTGTAATTACTATTATTTTAATCTTGTTGTTTTTTGTTTCTCAGGTCGTAGGCCTGACCATTGTAAAGGAATACATAGACGTGGAAAAAACAGCAGAAGAAGGAGTCACTGTTTTCAAGGAACTGCCTTTCGGGCAGGAACGGCCTCCTGTTGACGCAAAGATCTCCTGGATCTTCATTGTCTTTGCAGTGCTGATAGGGACAGGGATTGCATTCGGCCTCATAAGATTCAAATTATGGAGAGTATGGAAACTATGGTTCTTTCTCGCAGTATGGATGTGCGTCACGATCGCGTTCGCAGCCTATGTCAACCAATGGATCGCATTGGGCGTGGCAGTCGTTCTTGCTGGATGGAAGATCTTCAAGCCGAACAGCATTGTACATAACCTTACAGAAATGTTTATCTATGCAGGAATTGCAGCAATCCTTGTTCCGATAATGAACCTGTTTGCCGCCATACTGATGTTGATCCTGATCAGCGTATATGACTATTGGGCAGTCTTCAGATCAAAACACATGATTAAGCTTGCGCAGGCGCAGAGCAAGGCAAAAGTCTTTGCAGGCCTGCAGATTCCATACGGAGGTCTGAAGAAGCTTATTGAGACCCCTCTGACAAAAGAAGAGGCAAAGAAGATAAAAGCCAAGGCAAAGAAAGAAAAAAAGAAAGTCGCGCTGAAGAAAACAAAAAGAAGAATGGCGATACTTGGCGGAGGGGACATGGCCTTTGCTTTGTTGTTTGCAGGTACTGCCATGAAATATGTAGGGTTTCCAAAAGCAATCATAATAGCGGCAATTGCAACAGGTGCTTTGGCATTCATATTGTTTTACGGAAGGAAAGACAGGTTTTATCCTGCGATGCCTTTCATCTCTGTCGGATGCGTATTGGGCTATTTGTTAGTAGCATTTATATAGGAGTTCACGCAAAATATATAAATTAGGGATTCCATATTACTACTACAATGGAGTCGTTCAAAGAATGCCGGCAAAGGGCAGAACGCAATCTCCAGGTGGCAGAGCACATGCTGACAGTCACATATCCATTGCTTAGGGATGCCAAGCTATTGCTTGGTGTTACAGAAAACTTGTTTTTAAGCGTCACAAACAGCATGAGTGCAGCAGTATTTTTTGAACGGACGTATAAAAGGATTCCGCCGTTCCATGACAATTTCGAATCCAAGTTCAATACCTTTGCCGCAAGGATCATGCCAAGATACGGCATAAACAAGAAATACATCAAGTTACTTGAATCAGTCAAGGACATAGTTGTAAAGCACAAGAAAAGTCCTGTTGAATTTGCACGGAAAAACAAATTCGTCATCTGCGATGACAAGTACAATGTCAGGGAAATAACAGAACCTGAACTCAAGCAGCATCTTCAGGATGCCAAGGAATTTCATCAGATAATTAAAAGGATTGTTTCACAGCACGAAGGCTTTTTCGCAAAAAGAAAGGCTGTAAGGGAGATTTCAAAAA
Source organism: Candidatus Woesearchaeota archaeon (assembly GCA_014728875.1). Lineage (GTDB taxonomy): Archaea > Nanobdellota > Nanobdellia > Woesearchaeales > WJKV01 > WJKV01. Next base: position 2,808 of record WJKV01000081.1, read on the forward strand.
AGAGGTGAGGATATGACAAGATTCATCGGCATTGCGTCCGGCAAGGGCGGAGTCGGCAGAACAACTATTGCAATAAACCTTGCGACCGCACTGAGCCAGTTCGGAAGGGAAGTAATTCTTGTTGACGCACATTTGAGCAGTCCGCACATAGCCCTGCATCTAGGCGCGCCTAATGTCCCGAAAACGATACATCATGCACTAAGAAGAACTGTTCATGTAAAGGACGCTGCTTACCAGCATCCGAGCGGATTGAAACTGATTCCGGGCAGCATAAACCCAGAGCATCATGAAGATCTGCCCCATAAGAAGTTCAAGGATATTCTTCTGGATCTGATAGGAACCTGCGAAGTGGTGATAATAGACATGGGCCCGAGCGGAGACGAGGTTCTGAGCGTGATGAGGGCGACCGACGATCTGCTGATAGTGGCGACTCCTGATCTTCCTTCTGTCACAGAAGCTTTGAAAATTATAAGGAAAGCAAAAGAATTAGGAAAGAATGTGCCGGGCATTGTCCTGAACAGGGTAAAGGATGATGATACAGAATTGAGCATAGAAAATGTAGAGACCATCACCGATACTAAAGTAATAGGAGTCGTGCACGAGCACAAGGATGTGAGAGAATCCCTGAAACAAAGACAGCCTGTGGTCTACAGCCATCCTGACAGCAAAGTCAGCATCCAGATCAGGAAATTGGCTGCGAATCTGATAGGAGAAGAATACAGCCCTGGTAAGAGAAGATGAGACTGATAGATGTCCTGAGAGAAAAAGGCTGGGAAGAGGAAGATGTTGCTCATGCAGTAAACACCATGTATCCCGGCTATTTCAGAGGCTTTGCATTGAGGCAGAAACATCACAGTCTGCTTTACATTGCCGGCCTGATAATCGCTTTTGTTGTCAATGTTCTTGTATGTATAGGTCTTATTCCTATTTTCATGGTGACTCCCACAGAGATTCTTCTGCCAATAATCTTTGTCATCGGCCTTTGTTTTGGCTTCTTGTTTTCAAAAGTGGTGGGACAGTTATGGCACATGACAAAGGCGCACCATACTGCCGCAGGAATAATAATGGCTGTCATTGCTTCCGGCGTGATGCTGTTCTTTTTGAGAGAACTGAACAAGGCGATTGAGATGACGACAGAACCTGTGTTTATTGAACAGAATCTTTTCCTGATACCATTTATTTATGTAATCGCATTCTTGTTGCCTTACATTATCATAATAAAGAAAAAGCACTATCCTATCAAATAAATTTTATTGCTCTTGACCTGGTTCAAGCAGATGTCGTGCATTATGTCTCCGTTTCTTCTTATGGATATCTTTCCTGACGCGCCTTCATAATTTTCCAGCTGTTTCAGGTATTCGCTCATGTCATAAGGGAATTCTATGGTTTCTTCTATCGAATCCTTCAGCAGATGCAGGCTGTCATACATACAGGATGACAGGAACCTGTTCTCTAGCTCCTCTCCAAATCTTTTTTCATAGCTTTCAAGAAAATCATCTGAAACGTCTTTTGACGCATCAATGAAGAAAACATTTTCTGCTTCGTTTCCTGCAGAATCTATAAGCTTAAGAATCACATTGTTCGTGATTATCAACTGATTCATTCTTTTATCTTTTATCTGCTGCAGAAGAATTCTTACTGTTTCCGGCGTCTGTCCTAGCAGCACTATAGCTTCTGGATTCTTGCTCTGTATCTTAGCAAGAGGTGCGCTGAAATCCGTGTCTGAAGCCTGGAATCCTTCTTCTGCAAGTATCATGATAGAATCTTCCATCTCTTTTTTAATTTCTTCTTTGAATTTTTCAGGATATTCCTGCGCTTCGAACAAAAACGCGACTTCTGTTATATTCAGCTGATTTTTCAGGATTCCAACTAATCTGCTCATTGTCCTGTTGTTTATCATGCTGTTCTTGAACAAGAGATTGTGTTCAAGCAGCTGAACATCAGGATCAAAATCCGTCACAGAAAAAAGGATTTTTCTTTTCTGGTCTGTAATGGCTGCGAGCGAATTTATTTCGTCTTTGTATTGGGCGGCAATTATGGCAGGAACCTCATATTTTTCTATCAAGTTCAAGGCGCTGTTGACAGCCTTGCCGCAGTCGCATTCTGTATCTTCCAAGAGCAAGACTAGTCTTTTATTGTCTATCCCTCCATCATTGTTGATCTCTTCAACTGCAAGCAATGCGCTGTTTCTTAGTTCAGTGAAAAATACTTCTTTTTCAGCCGGCACATTTGTCAACGGCAGCAAGCCTCCGATGTAAAGCTCTCCTTCAAACCTCTGTGCAGCAGGACTTTGTTCGAATATAGAAGGCTTGACAGTAAGAACAATGATGAATATGACCAGAAATGCGATGATGCCGCGCCAAATCCAATTCATTTTGATAGTGATAGAATTTAATGGTTAATAAATTTATTTGTTTTTTCAGAAAGTTTATATACGATTTGTCTATTTTGTATTCTTATGTATCCGCACAGCCATTTCATAGCAACTCTTTTTCTGGCAGAGATATTTGTAAGGCTGGGATATATTTCTCACAGGCTGGCGATAGTGTGCGCGATTGTTTCTGTACTTGTTGACTTTGACCACTTAATAGAATACTGCATTGTGTATAAAAGATTCAGCTTCAAGAATGCCTGGAATGTATGCGTGGCAAACAAACTGCACGGAAGAACTGCTGTACATCGCGTCTTTGGAATTGTTGTGTTCGCACTTGCAACCCTGATCATCAGCTTGTTCAGCCTTCCATGGGCCATTGTCATAGGGCTCGGCTATTTCAGTCATCTCGCGGTCGATCTATTGTACAACGTCTGGATCAAGAAATCAGAAAAAATGGTGAAAACAAAGCTTCTTGGCTTTCTTTTCCAGATAAGATACACTGAAGTCACATTCGACATAATCATGCTGGTCGTATTGTATCTGGTCATTTACATGTGATTTTTCTTGTACAAACCATCAACTCTAACCAGCTGTTCATAGATGTTCTCTATCAGGTCGTATTCTTTTGCTTCATCTAATGAAACCCAGGCATATTCTGTCAGTTCGTCATCTGCGAGCTTTATCTCGCCGTCTGCATAGTCTGCGAACAAGCTGACTATGATTGTGGAATAGCCGTTAGGCCTGATGAAAACCAGGCTTGAACAATAGCCTATGTTTTTAATGTCGAGGTTTGTTTCCTCTTTTATCTCTTTTCGCAAGACTTTCTCGAAGATGTCCAGCCAATGGTCTGCTGTGTCTTTTTGCGTATCGACAAAATCTGAATGCTCTATCTTTCCGCCCGGAACGCACCATTTGTTCGGAAAGGCTTTTTCTTTCGGGCTTCTTTTGCATATCAGATACTTGCCGTCTTTTCTTACGATGCCTGTTATAGAAACATAGTGAATTTTTTCAGTTACCAATCACATCACCCTGAATCCAGGTATCGGCAGAAAATATTTAAATAATTCCTCGAATTAATTCGAGTAAAATGAAGTATTCAAGGGGTTTGGTCAAGAAAGAAAGAGAGCAGATATTCAAGCTCTTTATGCAGAATACAAAGCTGAAATTCAATGAGATAGAGAAAGCTTTGAAGATCAGATCCAATATGGTCTCTTATCATCTCGAGCAGATGCAGAAAGAAGGATTGATAGAGAAAAAAGATGATTATTATTATCTGACAAAAGAGGCTGAGAAATATCTTCCTATTTTGCCGCATGTTATCGGCGAAGGGCTCAGTCCGCTTCCGGTTGTTCTTGTTGCAGTTATCAATGATGGAAAAATCCTCCTGATGAAAAGGAACAGGAGACCGTACAAAGACTATTGGTCAATGATCGGGGGGAAAATGCTCCTGGAAGAGAGCTTTGGGCAGGCAAGCAAGAGAATCGTGGAGAAAAAAGCGAAATTGAATGCAGAATTTGTTTCAATCAACAGTGTTTTGCACGAGCGTGTGGAAGGAGATGAAATGGTCAAGCACAGTTTTATCTTATTCTTTACCAAGATGAAAACAGAAAAGACTGAATTCAGAAGATCCGAATACGGAGACCTGCGATGGTTTGATTTGAACGAGATAGACAAACTGAAAATAATCCCGTCAGACTTGTGGCTGATAAAGAACAAGCTGGACAGCACGATAGATGTAAAGGAAGCTTATATGAAAGAAAAAGACGGTGAACTCAATTCTTTTGATGTCTGGAAATGATTTAGTCGATTTTTCTCGAGGAATTCTATAAATATCAAGCACGCTTACTAAGTTCTAAAATGAACTATCCAATACAAAAACAAGAAGACAGAACAATGGACCGAATCATGGAAGAGATGCAGTTCCGGAGAAACAACGGAACTTGGGACAGAGTCAGCATGCACTATGTGCTGGAACAGCTTGAGTTCTGCTACACGACCTGGAGATATATACATAACAAGAGGGTCGGTACAGAACATGTTGGTGCATTGATAAGAGAGAGTGTTGACCCTAAACTGAAAAGCACCTACTACAAGAACGAGCAATTAAAGGAAATTATGCACAGGATACTGGCTGTAGCAATGGCCAGCGGAGAGCAGATACACGAATATGCAGAAGGAAGGCTGGAGCGAGAAAAGCTAAAGGATGTTGATGGGACTCCGCTGCTCGACTTTGATCTGGGGCTCGCGCTGGAATTCAACAAGAGGATCTATCTTGGAAAAAGAGATCCTGTTTTAGAGGAGGAAGAAGATGGAATTTAAACAGGACAGCGGAGATACATTTACTATAGAAGACAGGGTGCTGATCACTGCAATAAATAATGCTTATTCCTCCTGGTATTTCTATCATGACAGGGAGATAGAAGATCCTGACAAGATAATCAGGCTGGGGATGAATCCTGACTTGGCCTGGATGTATGAGAGAAGCAAAGAGATGCAGAAAACCCTGCAGTATGTCATGGATTATACTGTTAATAAAAGCTACGAATTTGTAGGTGTTGTCTGCGGGAGAGAAAAAATAGAACTGAGAAATACAGACGGAACCCCTTTATCAGAAGAGCAGTTCAACTTGATCTGGAGATTGAGCAGCTGGACAAGAAGTGATTTATTTCCTTAGACACCTCTCGCAAGGGCGAATGCGATCTTTAGTGTGCCGTCTCCTCCGCTGTAAGGGCCTGCAATAACGCCCATTCTTTCCAACTGATAGAAAGAACCCAGCGTCATCTTTGCTTCTATCTTTTGCATTTGCTCAAATGGAACATTTGGAGGATATAGTTTCGCGCCCATGCAAGGTTTTATACTGTCATCCACTTCAAGAGAAACAACAACACCCAAATTTTTTCGGGAACCATCTTGATTTTTTCTGTGCAGTTCTGCTTCCAACTTTTGTTTTTCATCTGGCAGGTCTGCTACTGCAGCAAGATCTGACATTGTTCTTTCTTTCCTGTCTACCAGCCCGTATAATTCAATTACTGTGGGGATATGAACATAAATGTCGTTTGCTGCTATTGTCGCATCCATTGCGAATAGCTGCGATAAATGTTGAATATTTAAATTATTGCTTTTTGTCCGCATTCTTTATATATTCATTAATCTCTAACTGTTTTGTTTGTATGGAACTGGATGAAAGAGCAAGAAGACTAGCAGAAATCGTGGTTGATTATTCTGTGCACATAGTGCCCGGCGACAGGCTTTTGATCGAGACAGAGCCTTATTTCAAGCCTTTTGCAGAATTAATCGAAGAAATCGCGCGGAAAAGAGGCGGAAGCGTATTCTGGTACATTAATAATCTAGATATGGCGAGGGCTTTAATCGAAAGAAATGACGGAGAAGAATTAAAAGAAAAATCAGACATTCTTTGCACAATGGTTGAAGCATCCACTGCAAACATAACAATCTATGCTACCACCGACCCATTTTATCTTAAAGGGGTGGACCCCAAAAAAATCGCAGACCATCACAGGATAATCAGGAAGCCTGTGCTTGACAGAACATGCGGCGACGGAAAGAATTTCAAGGGAGTCAAATGGTGCAATGTTGCTTTTCCGTGCGAAGCAGAAGCAAGAAAAGCAGGAATGTCTCTGCAGGAATATGAAAAGTTCTTGTATAATGCTACGCTGCTGGACTGGGAAAGATTAAGACTAGATATATCAAGAGCAAAAAAAGTATTTGACGATGCAGAAAAAATCAGGATCCTCCATCCGAACGGCACAGATATTTGTCTCAGCCTGAAAGGAAGAGGCGGAGGCATAAGCTGCGGCAACTGGAACATGCCTGACGGAGAACTGTATTACGGGCCTGTGGAAGACAGTGCGAACGGAAAGATATATTTTCCTTTCCCCAGCATCTGGGACGGCCAGAGGATCTCAGGGATAAGACTTGCATTCAAGGACGGCGAAGTTGTCGATTTTCTTGCAGAAGAGAACCAAGAACTGCTGGAGAGGATGCTGGAAATGAACGGAACAAAAAGAATAGGAGAATTCGGCATCGGCTTCAACCCCATGGCGCATAAGTATACAAACAATCTTCTGTTCGACGAAAAGATGAGCGGCACAGTTCATATAGCTCTTGGAGAATCCTATGCAGAACCATTGGACGCGGGCGGCGGACTGAACGAGGCAG
>WJKV01000082.1 GCA_014728875.1 Candidatus Woesearchaeota archaeon
AAACTTCCTGATGTCAAAGTAAAGAAGCTTGTGTATTCTGAAAATGGAAGAACAATGCAACCTCTGCTTGATGAAACAGGAAAAGGTTTTGATTTTGTTCCAAAGATGCTCGACTACAATCCTAATAATAGTGTGCTTGGGATCATAACAAGGCTTAATTATATTTACATCATTGGAATATACAGGAACGAAGAAGGAAATATATATGGCGAAGAAATACAAGAAATAAAGAATATCAGGGTCAAAGACATTCAGCTTCTTGGAGAGGGAAATTTCGAAGGAATTCCAGTCTATCTTGAAGTGCTGGACAATGGAAATGTAGAATTCATAGACCAGGCAGGAAAACGCTTCACCTTGCTGGTCGAGTCGAGAACATTCCTTGATGAAAATTATCCTAAATCCAGGAGATGGTGGCAGGAGCCAAATTACAAGCCTGTGCTTTACTTGGGCCTGCAACCGGGACCTTCTGTTGTTTCGCCTGTTGAAGAAGCTGAAAAAGAGCCTGTCGAAGAGGAAGCTGCAGGAGAGGTTGTTGCAGAAGTTTCTATGCCAGAGCCAACAACAGTATCTGAGCTCGCAGGAAATCCAAAACAGGCCTTCACAAAAGCATTCATCTTTTTCTTGATAATCTTTGCGATCATGGTCTGCATAGCAATCATTCTCAGAGAAGTCTATGGCAAACGCTATTAGGCCCGCTGTACCCATTTGCAAAAGATTTATATACGTCAGACATATAAATAAATCTTGAATATGAAAAAAGGAGGCAACAGTAAAAGGGGCAACAATATAGTTGATATAAAAAGATTCAGGGCCTATCTGCTCATAGCCCTTGCTGTATTGATCTTTTATCTCTCGTACAGGCTGATTCTGCCGTATCTGATACCTATTCTTACCAGCATAATAATCGCGTTTGCTGTTTTTCCTATCTATGAAAAGATGCAGAAAAAGATTAGGAACAGGCATCTGTGCGCAGTAATATTGATAATTGTGATCCTGCTCGGTGTAGGGATTCCTGCAGGTTATATGATAAAGAATCTAACAAAAGAGACGTTTGTAACTTACATGACAGTAAAACAAAAATTATACGCAGGAGAACTATTCCCTACTGCGTGCGAAAAAAGCGTGTACTGCGATTTCTCGCAAAAAATCAATGCTTTTCTCAAAGAACCTAAAACGAGATATTATATTCAACTGGCCGGCGACAAGATACAGGAATATCTCTTGAACTATGGCGGCTCGTTCATCTTTAAGCTCCCCGGAAGAATTATTGATTTGTTCATATTCATCATCATGCTGTTCTTTTTCCTGATAGACGGAAGGAAACTGATGGCTTTTGTAAAAGAATTATTGCCTTTGGATAAGAAACACCAGGATCGATTGTACAACCAAACCAAAGATACCATTTATGCGGTCTTGTACGGACATTTCTTGACAGCTTTTGTACAGGGCATCGCAGGAGGGCTGATATTCTACTTCCTGGGCATAAGCAATCCTATCTTCTGGGGAGCGGCCATGGTTTTGTTTGCCATCATACCTATCGGAACTTGGGTAGTCTGGGCCCCGGCAGCAATTAGTTTGATATTTGTAGGAATCGCATCAGGGAATTCAGTCTTTATCTGGAAAGGCGTAATCTTGTTCATCCTGGGCATCGGATTCATCAGTCTGATAGACAATATAATAAAGCCTTATTTTATCGGCGCGAAAACAAAAATTCACATGGGAATCATCATATTGGGCCTATTCGGCGGACTTGTATGGTTTGGTTTGATAGGAATCTTCTTGGGACCATTGATTTTGATGCTGATGCTTGCGACAGTAAACATCTATAAAGAAATGAAGGACCAGGCAGAAGCTCAGGAAAAGAAAAAGCATAAGAAAAAATAAAAATGAAATTCAAGGTCAAGCCCATAAGCATTAAGACAGGAGATCTTATAGCTCTTACTCATATCAATGATGCTGTTGCACTTGATGTTTATCCGCAGGACAGGATCCTGATCAAAAGAGGCTCTAAAAGCGCGACAGCAATAGTAGATGTCGCTAAAGGAGAAGAATTTGTCAAGCCTGGAACAGTAGGCCTTTTCAAGGAAGTGTGCGATCTGCTGGGCATAAAAAAGGACGGAGTGGTCAGCATAAAAGTCGGTGAGAAACCTGTTTCTGTAGCTTTTATCAAACAGAAGCTTGAAGGCAAAGAGATGTCTGAAGATAAGATGAGGACAGTAATAAATGACATCAGCAGGAACAGATTAAGCAAGGCAGAGATCACTTATTTTGTGGCAGCCTGTTATTTGAACGGGCTTTCTCTCAAAGAGACTGTTGCTCTGACCAGAAGCATGTTCGAGAGCGGCAATATTTTGAAGCCGAAGAGCAAGAAGGTGTTTGACAAGCACTGCATAGGCGGTCTCCCCGGCAACAGAACAACGCCGCTGGTCGTGCCCATATGTGCTGCTGCAGGACTGACTATCCCCAAAACAAGCAGCAGGAGCATAACTTCGCCTGCAGGGACAGCAGACACAATGGAAGTTCTGGCAAACGTGACTATTCCAATCAAGAAGATGAAAAAGATAGTGGACAAAACAAAGGGGTGTTTTGTCTGGGGCGGGGCATTGAATCTCGCGCCTGCAGACGACGAGATAATAAAAGTAGAGCATCCTCTTTCTTTGGATGCAGAAGGCCAGTTGCTGGCAAGCATTCTTGCAAAAAAATTATCAGTCAGCGCTACCGACATTCTGATAGATATTCCTGTTGCGAATGATGCAAAAGTCGACAGGAAAACCGGCGAGCATCTTAAAAGAAAATTCTTGAGCCTTGCAAAGAAGTTTAAGGTCAAAATGCAGGTCATACTCACGGACGGAAGGCAGCCGATCGGAAACGGGATCGGGCCTGCTCTGGAAGCAAGAGATGTCTTGTGGATCTATGAAAAAGACATCCGGGCGCCGAAAGATCTTAAGCAAAAAGCTATTCAAGTCGCAGGTCCTCTGCTGGAGATGGCAGGAAAAGCGAAAAAAGGAAAAGGCCATGTTCTTGCAGGAAAAATCCTTAACAGCGGAGAAGCATACAAGAAATTTTTAGAGATAATAAAAGCACAAGGCGCAAAGATTACACATTCAAGCAAGATTCCTACTGCCAGATATAAGTACAATTATAAGTCCAAGCAGGCAGGAAAGGTCTTTGACATAGACAATCACATGATTGCAGCAGTAGCTAAAGGTGCCGGCGCTCCTATTGTCAAGAGTGCAGGCATATATCTGAGGAAACACATAAACGATAATGTTGCGCAGGGCGACATCCTCTTCACAGTCTACAGCAACAGCAAAAGAAAACTGAAGTATGCCAAAAGCCTGCTGAAAAGGAATCCTATCTTCATCAGATCCAAGAAAGAGAAGCCAAAGAAACCGAAAAAGATGAAGAAAGAAGAAACCTTCACAAGATGGATCGGAGACTGGAAGACAGGCGTGACTTAGCTGCTTTGTTTTTCTATTCTTTAATTTGAAACTTGACTTGTTCTTTAGATGCAACCTTAAGAGCTAGAATTAAAAACGCCGGCGCCCGGACTTTCATCGAAACTCCATCTCGCTAGGATTGAAACGTAGTTTCAATTTTGAACCGGGATACCCCGAAGGGAACTGGCTCTCAAGGCCAGCGCAATACCAGGTTATGCGACGCCGGCATACTGTGAGAAAATCTGAAGTTTATTTATAAATCTTTGTCTTAGAAGCCAAGAAGAGTCGATTGGTTCCTGCGTATTTTTGATTTTTCCTTGTTTATCGGTTTAGGTGATTTTGGTTTTGCAGGGAATGTATTTTTATTAACCTCTATTCTCTTTCTTCCGTCCAGAGGTTCTATCTGTGGCTCGCCGTAAAGCCCGTCGTATCCTGCAGCCACTTTTATTTTTCCTTCCCTGTTTCTTAGGATCTCTTCTGCGACCTGCGGATGCGTTATCTCTGCGAGCTTTTCATTTTGTTCTTCAAGAAGTATGTTGTATTCTGACTTGAACTGCTTCAATAGTTTGTAATATTCCTGCCATACGATCTTTGTAGCGATGCCGCTGCCGAATTTTTTTGCAAGGATCTCTGACAAAGGTATCAGGTTAAGGAAAGGAATGTTTTCTTTCGGCACGAAACCTTCTGGCCTGTCTGCCAGCTCCTCTACCCTGTGGGCAACGCCTATCGTCAGCTGCCTGCCGCATTTAGGGCATCTTTTCTGATGTTTTAAGGTTTCAGAAGGCTTGAAGCAGACATTGCAGTTCCTATGCCCGTCGAAATGATATTTTCCTTCGTGCGGCCAGAATTCCAACGTTCTTATCAGCCCTTGCTTTTCCCTGACTGCTTTTAAGATGTTATTATAGCTTATTTTGTTGAAGTCAAAAACACAAGCCTCTCTGCCGAATCTCCAGGGCCAGAAACTGTGGCTGTCTGAAAAGCTTACCAAAGTATATTTATCAAGCTGGCTCAGTCTCCAGTTCATTGCAGGGTCAGAAGAAAGGCCAGTCTCAAGAGCAAAGATGTGCTTTTCCTGATCCAGAAAACATTCTTTTATGCTGTTGAATCCGCTGTTTGCGCCGAGCGCGCCAAAATGCGGAGTCCATACGTGCGCAGGTATGACTTCTATGTCTTTGCTTATAGCTTTCATCTTCTCAACAAAGTCAGGGCAGGGAATCCCGAATATCGGCCTGCCGTCATAGTCTACTCTTCCTTTTTTCAACAACTCGTCTGTGATCTGTGAGACAGTATCGAAATCAGGAGCGAACAAGACGAGGTGCACTTTCCGCCCTTTATTATCCTGAGAGTATATCAAAGAGATTTCTGTCTGAAGAATAAACGGAAAACCTGTATTTGTGCGATAGATGCCTTTTTCTTTTTCTGTCAGGCTAGACTTGAGCTCTGTTATCCATCCAGGATGCGTGAAATCTCCTGTGCCGAGAAGATCTATGCCTTTTATCCTTGCATATTTCTCCATGTTCTTGATGTTCAGGTCCTTGCTGGTGGCCCTGCTGAATCGCGAATGGACATGAAGATCTGCAATGTATTTCATGCCCTATTTGAAAATAACAAATTATTTAAATTTATTCGTATCCCGTTATAAACAGGGGAAAGATGGCAACTATAAGCGTATGCATGATAGTAAAAAATGAAGAAGACTGTCTTGAACGCTGTTTAAATAGTGTGAAGAATCTGGCGGATGAGATAATAATAGTTGATACTGGCAGTACTGACAAAACAAAGGAGATAGCAAAAAGATTTACAGAAAAGATCCTTGATTTCAAATGGATAGATGATTTCAGTGCTGCGCGGAATTTCTCGATAAAGCACGCAAAAAGCGACTGGATTCTTGTACTGGATGCAGACGAGATGATCAGCGACGAGGACATCTATGTCATAAAGGATTTGGTCGAGAAAAAAAATGCTGTTGCTTATTCCTTGAACCAGGTCGATTATGTGAAAGCGCAAGGCAGATACGGGGTACTTGGCCAGAATAAGGAAATCCAAGACAGGATGCCCACGTTCAGCAAGCCTATTGCGAGGCTTTTCAGGAACAAAAAAGGGTTCAGCTACAGGAACAAGATACACGAGGTGATCGAACCTTCGATTGAAAGCAGCGGTCATAACATTGAACCCTCTAATGTGCAGATCCTTCATATTGTAGACGAAAATGACTTTTCTCTTGAAAAGCAACACAATTATCTTAAACTGGGTTTAGAGCAGATTAAAAATGATCCTTCAAATTCTAAGCAATATGTCGATGTTGCAAAACTGTATCTTCTGCAGGGAAATGCCGATGATGCGAAACAGCTCCTGGCGAAGGCAATAGAAATAGACAATAAAGATCCAGAAGCGTATTTTGTTTTAGGGCAGGTCTATGAGCAAGACAACATGATAGATGATGCAATCAAATGCTATAAGATGAGTGTTAAGTTCAACCCTTATAAGAGCGAGGCTTATGTCGGACTCGGCACAATGTATTCAAGAAAAAGAGACTTGAGCATGGCTATCAAGGTGTATGAAAAGGCGGTCGAGAACAAGATATGGAATGTGTTTTTGTTGAACAATCTTGCATTTCTTTATCTTGCAACGAATGAGAGCGCAAAAGCAATCAGGATATATCAGCAGATACTTGATTCCGGGCTTGCCCTGAGCGAGCCGTTGAAAGTAAAGATCATCAATAACCTGGTCAATGCTTACATCAATATGAACCTGTTTGATGAAGCTGTCCAATTGCTGAAAAAGAGCAGAGAGGAAATGCCTGCCGAGCTTAGTTTCCACAGCAATCTTATAAAGATCCTTGACTATCTGAAAAGGACAGATGAGATGTTAAGTGCTATGGAAGAACTGGACAAGGCGAAACAATTAAGAAAAAATGGCTGAAAAAAAGAAAAAAAGCAAGGAAAGCCAAGGAAAAAAAAGAAATAAACAAGGCAAGGAAAAGAGAGAGAATAAGAAAGAGAATAGGGAAAAGAACCCAAAAAATAAAAAAAACAAAGAGGCTGAAGAATATTTTGAACAGGGAAGAGGACATCTAAAAAAAAGAGAGTTTGAAAAAGCAAAAGATGCTTTTGAAAAAGTGATTGATCTTGACCCTGGACATCCCAAGATTTATTCTTATCTAATCCCTGTTTATCATAATCTGGGAATGGACTCTAATGCTGTGCAGTCGTTCAAGAATGCGGTCAATATTGATGAGAGTGACATGGCTGCATACTACAATCTGGGCATGGTGTCCCTGAAAAAACAGCAGTATCTGACAGCGAAAAAACTTTTCAAGACGGTTATTGATACCAATAAGAGGAATGTAGGCGCGATCTTTGGTTTCGGGATCGCGAGCTACAGGACCGGCAATCTGAAAGCTGCCAAAAAATGTTTTGAGTTCGTGATGAAGGCAGATCCAAAGAATACTGCTGCAAAGAAGTATTATGAACAGATTTCTGAACAGGATAAATAACTGATTCTGTCAATATATGCAAAAGCTTTTAAATACCTTCCCACTTTGGACAAGTATATGAGTAGGAAAAAGGAAGAGCAAGCACAACAGGAAAGGGTACAACAGCAGATAAGCAGAATCAAGCTTCCCAGAGGAAAACAAACCTTCGGCGTTGTCGAGAAAAGATTGGGCGGCAGCAGGATGTCTGTCAGGTGCATGGACGGAAAAACCAGAATCTGCAGGATCCCCGGCAGGATCAAGCGTTTCTTATGGGTAAGGGAAGGGGATATTGTGATTGTGGATCCGTGGGAGCACAGCGCAGATGACAAGGGCGATGTCATCTTCAAATACAACAAGACCCAGGTCGGCTGGCTGCAGAGAAAAGGCTATCTGAGAAAACTGGACGAGTTTCAGGAATTCTGAAAAAAATGAAGAGCCCTTCAAGCAAAGAAATAATAAAAAAAAGCTATGATCGGTTATACAAGGCGTTCGGCAGGCAGCGTTGGTGGCCGACGCAGGGGATAGAAAATCCTTTGTTCGAGATAATTATCGGCACTATTCTTACCCAGAACACTGCGTGGCAGAATGCAGAAAAGGCAATAATCAATCTTTGCAGCAATAATCTGATTGACATCGGAAAGATCAAGAAGATAAACAGGAAAAGACTGGCGAACCTTATAAGATCCGCAGGATACTACAACCAAAAAGCAGAAAGATTGAAGATTGTGGCGCAGCATCTGGCAAAATATCCTTCAATAAAGGTCTTCTTTGACAGGCCTGCCGAAGAGCTGCGGGAAGAGCTTCTGTCGATCAAGGGAATAGGTCCTGAGACTGCTGACAGCATCTTGCTGTATGCAGGCAACAAGCCCTGTTTTGTAGTGGATGCATATACAAAAAGAATCTTTTCAAGACTAGGCCTCTGCGAACAGGACATAGACTATCATGAACTGCAAAAGATTTTTATAGACTCGCTAAAAAAAGATGTTAGGTTGTTCCAGGAATATCATGCCCTGATTGTAGAATGCGCAAAACTGTTCTGCAGGAAAAAGCCTGTGTGCAAGAAATGTCCGCTGGAAAAGATGTGCAGGAAAAAATGAAGAAAAAGAAGATTAAAAAAAGAGGGTTCCATAGAAAAGGAGGAACAAAGCAGGCAAAGAACGCAAAGAAAGCTGTTGCTGTTTTTTTTGATCTTGACAAAACGTTGATCAAATTCAATTCCGCAGTCAAGTTATGCACTTATCTTTTCTTCAAAGGAGAACTTCCGTTCTCTTTCTTTTTAAGAAGCTCTTTTTACGGAGCCCTGTATCTTATGAAACTGTATGATTTCTCAAAGATGCTGAAGAAATTATGGAAGAC
>WJKV01000083.1 GCA_014728875.1 Candidatus Woesearchaeota archaeon
GTTATTCTGCCTTTTCCCATCAACTCGGGCAAGATGTCCCTGTTTATTGTTCGTCTTTGTCCTGTCGCGTCTCTGGATTCAAGAATGATCCTTGCTCTCCGCCTCCTGTTTCCTATCTCCATTTTTAGATTATGAGATTCTGCCTTCAACTGTTCCCTGCCTTTCATTATTCCTGTGCCTCTGAGTCTTGTCTGTACAACACCTGCAGCTTTCATGCCTATTATGAATACTGCGTTTCTCGCAAATGAATCCATTACATCGAATTCATGGCCGGCGATATGTGCATCGACTGCTTCAAGACCTACAAAGAAGCTGACTTCTCCTACGAGTGCAACTGTCTGTCCTCCTACTTTGATGACTCCTTCGAAACCGCCCATTCCTATTTTTGGTGCGAGCGAAGTCAACTTGCCGATTCCAAGATGCGCCAAAGGAGTCAGGATCTTCAATGCGCCCAATGTGATGGCTGTGTGCACGAATTCTTTTGCCATTCCTGCTGCTGTCCAGTCCTGTTCTTCTCCTTTTACAGCGCCCCATACCCTCATTCCTGCTGAGAATACTGCGACTTCAGCTACAAATCCTATTGCTTGCGGTACGAAAGTTCCTGCAAGGATCCGCACACCCGACATAAAGGTTCTTGCTGCTGCACCGAATGCGCCTGCAACATTCGCAGTTGCAATGATCGCAGCGATTTCTAATAATGTGCCTATATTAAGCAATTTATCCAGCCACATTCCTTCTGTGTATCTGTCAAGGGCCTTGTCCATATTCAAGCTCTGCCAGTTTATTGTTGTCAAGGCAGCAATATCCAAGTATGCGGTCTCTGCTCCGCCTTTGATCAGGCCATCTCTCCTGAGCAAGTATTTTTCTTCCCTGTTGAGAGTCTTTGCAGCAACATACATTGTTTCTTCACTCACTTTTGAATAGTATTCCTGCTGCAATTTCTTGATTTTTTCCATACGCTCTGCAATCAATTGCTGTTTTGTGTATTCTGAAAGATCTGAATCTAATATGTCCTGGATTTCTCTTTCCAATACTTCAATTTCAGCCAACAATTCACTGTGCATCCTTCTGGCTTCTGCCCTTGCATCTGCAAGCTTTTCCAGAGTCCTTATCAATTCCTGGAATTTCTTTTTCTCCACCCTGAAAAGCCTGTTTTTCTCGTCGTATCCTCCGAGGACATTATTATAGAATGAATTCAAGCCTGTGCTGTACAGCCAGTTCTTGAAATCTTCAGGATTTTCCATCTTTACTTCAACATAACCGTCTTTTGTGTATTCTGCATTAAGAAGCATCAGTCTCAGCCGTTCTGCACCGAGCCTCAATCCTTCCTCTTCCTCTCTTGCTTGTATTGCCTTGTTGTTATTGTCTACGAGCCTGAGAAGTTCCTTGTCATATTCATTCTGCAACTCTTGTAACCTGTTTTTGTAATATTCAATTCCTGCAACAGCGGTATCATATTCGTCTTCATCAGCATAACCTCCGAACGGGCCAAGATAATATTTCTGCTGATGCCTTTTCATTCGTCCATATCTGCCAAGGCCGTCAGCCTCTCTCTGCATCCTTGCTTTTTCCCTCGACAAGAAGCTTGCTGCGCAGTTCTTTGCGCTGTAGCTCCTGCCCATGTCTTTTTTGCAGGCTTCCTGATCAGCCGCCATCCTCAGCCTGAACATCATATCACGCTGGGCTTCCAATGCCAGTCTCTTGTAATCTTCGTCTTCTACACCTGCCCTGTTGATAAGGTCTGCAAGTTCATCCTGCCGGCCCCTGAAATGATTTTCTGTCATCTGCGCGTATTCGCCTGTCTTTTCCTTGGCAGAAATCGCAGACATATAGAATTTGATTCGCCCTTCCAGATTCCTTAATTCTAACCTATACCTGTGCATCTGTTCTCTTATATCTGGATCTTCCAATGGAAGCCCTTCTTTGCCTTCTTCATCCCTTAATGTCAGTTTCTGCATCCTCGATAACAGATCGTCCAGATTCTGCCGGGCATCTGACATGCCGCCCTGCAGACAGGATTCAGGATATGCCTGTGTATTGCAGAAATAACTGTGCATCTTTGCTTCCCTGTAGCCTGTTGTTGTTGCAGTGATTAGCTGCCTTTCTTTGCTTGCCCGCATTGCAGCTTCGTTTTCTGTTCTTTGAAGCTCTCCGAGAGTCTCCCGCATCAATACATCCAGGTCTTCAAGACTTTCGTGAATGTTCGACCTCATCTCGTCTGTCAGATCAGGATCCCTCAATGCGTCTTCTAATGCCGCTGACATCTCCTGGGATGCTTCGTGCACAGAATCTACAGCGTCGTAAGTAAGATAAGCTGCATTGTCCCTTAATGCCTGCACTGCAGTATCAAGGTCTTCTTCAGTCACAGCAGCAGGGTCTGCTTTGATCTGCTCCATTATGCTTCCTGCGATTCTTGTGTTTTCAACAAGATTTTCTGTCATGTATTCGCCATATCCGCCTTCTTTTATCATTTCGCTGAGCGCTTCCAGCACTCCTTCTGTATACGGCGTCTGGTCTGCATTGCTGTATGTCTCTAATTGTGTGAGCAGAAGGCCTGCTGCATCCTTCTTTGTCTGGAACATGATCAGTCTTTCAGCGTCCTGTCTTGCTTTTTCTTTTGCTTTTCTTTTCAGCTCATCGTTCATCTCTCTTATTCTTGCTTCTTTACGTTTTGCCAATTCTGTCCAGCCTTCTTCCCTGAATTCCTTCAAATCTTTCTTCAGATTTGCAATCTCTGAATTGATCCTGTCTATCTCTCTTGCTATCTCTTTGCCGCTCTCGTCCATGTCCTGCTGTATTTCGCCTGTGAGATAACCGCCTTTTCTTTGAGTGTGGATATTGGTCTGCTCATATATGCTCAGGATCTCCTGCTCGTATTTTTGTTTCAACTGAGCTTTCTGTTCTTCTGTCAATCTATAACTAAGCTCTACCTGCGCCAGAAGACTTGCATATTTTTCCTTCAAGGCTGCTTCCTGCCCTTCCTTGAAAACCTGAAGTTCTGTAGTGGTGCCTGTCTCTGGATCGTAGCTGACGACTGTGTCTGTATCATCGCCGTAATTGCTCAACTGCTCTTCAAGGGCTGCTGCGAACTGCTGCTGCTTCTCTCTCTCAAGACGCTCTTTTTCTTTCTGCATTATATCTGCGAGCTGTCCCTGCGTCTCTCTAAGTTCTTTCAGGTATTGTTCTGCGAATTCCAGCTGCTGTTCTCTTTTTGTCTGCAGTTTGCCCAGTTCTTCCTGATATTTGTCATAAGTTATCTCGCCTGCATCCAGCTGTGCATCCAATTCTGTTTTTCCCTGTTCAAATTGCAGCTTGAGCTGATATTCGTAAGCTGTGCAAGGAGTGGGGCTGCATCGATAATTCTTATCCTCGCTCAACAGATCGTCTATCTGAAGCTGGTTGAAACGATTTAAACTTCCTGCCAAATTTTCCAGCTGCTTCCTTTTGGCGTCCAGTTCCTGTCTTACAGCTTCATAACCTTCTACCCCTCCGTAGGAAGCATGTATCTTTTGATAATAATCTATTTCTTTCTGCACTGATTCTAATTCTTCATTCAGCCTTTCTTTTTCTTCTCCTTCTGCTTTTTTGATCTCTGCTTGCAGGTATTTTTCCTTGAATTCGAGCTCTTTGAGCTTTTCTGTCTCTTCTTTTCTTTCTATGTTCTCCAGCGCTGCAAGTTCCATCCTCACGTCAAGCTTTTCCTCAAGATTGGCAATGTCTGCCTCTAGATTGTCTATTGCGCTTTTCAGAGCATCCAGAGAATCAAATCCTAGTTCTGTCAATTCACTTTTGATCTCTTTCTGCACAGACTCGCTTAATGCGCCGTATTCTGCCAATGTATCCAGAGAAGACTGTAGTGTTTCTGTTCTTGCATTCAATATTGTAAGCTGGAGTTCCCTGAGCTCCTGGCTGTTGCTTTCTAATGCGGCTCTTTTCTTCTGATATTCATCATGTAATTGTCTTCTTCTTGCTTTAAGATTCTCATCTTTAGGCCTAATCATTGTTATTCCTTCAGGACCTTTCTTCACTGTTGCTTCTACATTCGTCCTTCTTCCTGTAGCATCCCTTAGATAGTATCTTCCGCTGCCAGGAGGATATTCTTCAACAAATTTACCTGCAGCATAGCCTTTTTCTGCAGGGATGTCAAGAGTAAATGCCTGCAATATGGCTTCCAATCTTAATACTTCCTCGCGCAGTCTTTCCTGCTCTCCCTGAAGCGCTTCGATCCGGTCGAATTCCACCCTGAACTTTTTCTTCAATAGATGCGGATTGTTGACATTCAGTTGCGCAAGCCGTACTGTCTTGTTGTGCAGATCTGTTCTAAGTTGTTCAACTGTTTCTTCGCCCATCGCTTCGCGGCGCGCTTCCTGATATTCTATTGTTGTTTTTCGTGTTTGGATCTGTATCCATGTGTCATCTATCAGCCTGTCTAACTGAGCACCTTCTGTGGAGAGGTAATGCTGCGCTCTTTCTGCTTCAAAGAGTTCTCCTTGTATCTCTTCAATTTCCAGCTGGAACCTGATCTTTTCCTGGTTGTAAGCCTCCATTGTTGTTGGACATTCTGCATTTGCAGCTCCAGTAATATCCATTATTGCAGCGCCTGTAATTCCTCCTGGTCCAGGAGGAGGACAAATATCTGCCCAGAGAGAAAGACCTTCTTTTGCCATTTCTAGCTCCTGCTTCAATGCATCCAATTGGCCTGCCTTGTCTTCCCATGATTTTTTCCTGTCTTCAAGCTGAGTTAATCTTTTCTCAAGCTCTGCGATCTGCTCTTCTGCTTCATCACTTTCTTCTATTCCCAACTGATATTCAAGCTTAGAAATGTCTGCTTCCAGTTCTGCTTTCTCTATCTCTGCCTTTATGCCTATCTCTTCGAATTTAAGATCCTTGTATTCTTTTGTGTCTGATACGCTCAATTGTCCATAGACCTCGTCAGTGTATCTGTCCTTTATCTCGCCTGTCATAGGATCTATTACAACAGAATGCTCGTTCCCAGCCGCATCCTTGTAGGTCTTCCAGCCTTCCACCTCGAATGTTACGCCGTAATCCTTCAGAATCTCATTTACAACAGTAGGATCGAATTTCTCAGGATCAAAGCTCTCTAATTTTGCAATCCTTGCACTCTCTTCCGGAGTCAGTTCCCTTCCCTCTTCTTCGGCTTTGCTTTTGATTCTTGCTATTGCATTCTTTGCTTCTTCTTCATAATTGATTATGTGAGCATATTTTTCCCTGAATTCGCCGGTTTCATCGTCGAACTCAAAGTCTTCTGCAACACGGAATTCGCCTGCCTCTTCTATCTCATCTATCTTTTCCTGGTATTTTTTCACTCTCTCTGAAGCAGCATCTATCCTTTCCTGCAGCTGTTCTATCTGCGCTTTGTCACTTTCTGTAAGATAAAATTCATCGAGATCTTTCTTGGCTTCAGAAAACTCTTCTTTCCTGGCTGCAAGCTCCTCGTTTATCTCATCCAGCCTGCTCCGCTCTCTTCTTGATAATTTTTCTTTTTCTTTTTCTTCAAGCTTTCTTTTTTCAGCTTCCAGTCTTTTTCTTTCTTCATCCTTCCTTTCCAGCTCTGCCAGTCTTGCTTTTTCTTCTGCAGTCAGCTTCCGCATCTGGGCTGTTTTTTTGATCAGTGCAATCTCGTCCCTTGCTTTCTTCATAACATCGTCTTCTATGCCTGCAATTATCGCCCTTATCCTGTCTTTCCTCATATCCCGTATCTGAAGATCCAATTTAGAAGCCCTCAGCAAGGAAGCCATCTGGTTGTGCTCAAGTTCTGCGTTATTGATGTCTTCTTGTAGATTGAAATAGAATCTGTGTTCGTTTTCAAGTCGTTCTCTCGCTCTTTTTGCGCCGTTAATGTTAGAATCGATTGTCTTTTGTGCAGCATTTATTTCAATATCTATTTGTCTTAATCTCTCTTCGATTCTGTCTCTTTCTTCATGCATTTCACTTACACCATAACCGGCTCTCTTATTTGTCAGTCTGTCCAGTTCCTCAAGCCGTTTCTCTA
>WJKV01000084.1 GCA_014728875.1 Candidatus Woesearchaeota archaeon
GGATTGCATTTATTGTTATCATGATAGAATCGTTAGCCTGCAGGCTCCCGCTGTCAGTCGTGTTCAATGTGATCGTATGGTTTCCTGTCGACAGGTTTGTCTTGTTGACGCTTGTTCCTGTGCCGAAATGTCCATCGACACTGCTGTACCAAGTCAATGTCAGGCTGTCTTCCCTGTCATTTCCCGCGCCAGTGAAATTTATCTGGTCTCCTGTTTCAAACACGCTTGCATTCGGCGGAGCAGTGATGTTCACTGAAGGCGCAGTATTGCCAGAGCTCAGCACATTAATAACTCCTGATTTTGTCTGAGGCTCGTATTGGGAATCGCATTCTACTGTCCAGCTGACAGAACCGGCCTGGTTCTGCGTGAAAATCCTGTTGTATTCATATAATCCTGTAGCTGTATTATATGCCATTTGATATTTATCAGAGCTTATATTGAAGCTTATGTTGCACTGGCCATTGTCTGAGTTGTCGTTGATGCTGGCTTTTGTATAATTGGTATAGTTTGCATAAAAATAAGTATTGTTATATGTGTATACAGGCGCTGCTTTGCTATGAATTGCCAGACTGCCTGTCGCTGCTGTGCTGTAGGTTGAAAAATGAGGCACACTGAATGTTATGTTCTCACCATTCCAGCTTATCAAAGAACAAATAGAGGGCGGACAGATCTGTCCGTCCTCTAAAATGACAGGTGTTTTTGTAGATCCTACTTTATTAAGTGTAATGTTTGCAGTGGTGTTGAATTTTGTACAGTAAGCATCTGATGGATCTATCTGCAGTTTATTATGAGAAATATTCACACAGTGCTGCGCGTCTGTGATGTCTGTCGCAGAAGCATAAGAGACTTTTCCATCTTTATTGTAGATTGACCTTCCGCTTATCGATAAGATGCTGTTGACAGCGCCTGTAAGATTGATTCTCGGAAAAGTTAATGAAGTGGCACTATCGTAGACAGATTTGCCTGTTTTTTTCAGGATTGACCTCATTTCGTTAGGTGTCAATGATTGTCCGTTCTTCAGCATACTGTAGTGCTGCAATAATGCTGCTGCACCGCTCACATGAGGTGCTGCCTGCGACGTGCCTGAGACTTCAGACCATTGATTGTTAAGTCTCGTAGAATTTATTCTTTCTCCAGGTGCCAATAAGTCAAGCAACAGGCCTCTGTTCGTGAAGCTGCTCATTGTGTCGACTGTGCCCCAGCCTGTATCTTTTGTAGAGCCTACGCTCGTCGCATTTGAAACGCAGGCCGGATAGCTCACACCTGAAGTTCCTGCATTGTTTCCGCTTGCAACAGAGACGAAGATTCCTGCAGCGACTGCATTATTTATCGCGACCCCTATTGTGCTGTTGTCGCAAAAGCTTGCATTGCTGTAGACCTGGTTGTTTCCCAGGCTCAGTGTTATGGCAGTTATATTATAAAGAGAAGCATTCGCAATGCACGCGTCTATGCCTGCGAGGACCTGGGAACCTGTCCCGCTGCCAGAACTGCTAAGAGTTTTCATTGCAATAATTTTTGAGCCGGGAGCAACCCCTGCCGGACTGCTCAAGGAAGAGATGCCGGCAACGTGAGTGCCGTGATAATAGTCGTCTATGGGGTCATTGTCGTTATTGTAAAAATCATAGCCGAAAGGCACTTTTGTACATTTGCCTGCCAGAAACTGCGCCTGTGTACAGCCTCCAAAGGCAGGGTGCGAATAATCCACACCGCTGTCGACAACGCACACGCTGAAGCCGGAACCATCGACATTTGTTCCGCCGATGTTCATGTTATGCACTGTGTCTGCCGCTATCAGGGGGATGCTTGTCTGGACAGCTGCATGAAGTACCATGTCCTCTTCTATGTGCTCTACATCCGGATTGTTCCGCAATGCTTCAAATTCTGATTTTTTAATGCGCATCGCAACTGCATTCACTGTTTTGTATTTGAATCCAACTTGCTCTTTTTTGGCCCTGATCTTTTTCAAGAATTCTTCCTGGTTTTCTCTGATGTTCTCTTTTCTCTTTTTTATGTCCTTTTTAATCACAGCCTTTTTCTGTTCGCTGCTCAATGCTTTGAAATGGTCTATTGCCGGCCGCTTTTCGAGCTGGCCTTTTTTATCCTTCAGCCTGACAATGACATCAACCCATTCATCATCTTCAGCCGAGGCTGCAAAACACAGGGAAAAAACTAATATGAATATCAAGAACAAAAATAAGCCTCTATCAATCCTCACCTTCATTTTTACAAACACCTGTCCTGTCTGCTCATAAAAAGCAATAGTTCTTTATAAATGTACCTATATAAAGGCTTTATAAATGAATTTTGATTTGTTTCTTTTACTACTTATTAATGATTAAAAACCGAAAGATTTATATACTTCCCTTCCCCATTAAATAGTAATAACATCACCTCTTTTCCCCTACCATCAACCTCCGGGTTGAAGGCAGGGGTTTTTATACTTCACATTATCCGAAACACCTCTGTGGCTCTGCTTCTTGCAGGGTCTCGGAGGGTTTATTTCTAAGGTTATATTTAAATAAGAGAAATAAACAAAGATTTCCATGGTTTTGAAAAAAGACATAAGGTCTTATTTTGAGTCTTTAATGCCCAGCAAACTGGGATTGAAAAGCAAGGTCAAGGTACAGAGGATCTCTAAACTGGGCATGGGCACTGGAAACCTGAATTTTCTAGTAAAGGCTAATGACAGGAAGTTTGTATTTCGCATCAACATGAACCCAAAGCTCAAAAATAAGTCCAGAAAGGAATTTGAATCACTGAAGATCATTGAAAAATACAACATAGGGCCAAAGCCAAGGGTACTTGACGAATCCCGCGCCAAGTTTGACAGTGATTTTATCATCATAGATTATATTGAAGGAAAAACTTGCGACAAACTGAAAGGTTATCTGAGCATAAAAATGATAAGGAATCTTGGCAGGTTGTGCGGCAAGATGCATTCCATACCATTAGACAATAATCTTAAAAAATTAAGTGTGGAAGAGGCTGCAAAAGGTTATAGAAACCATAAGAAACTCATCAGAAAAGAATACCTGGATCCTGCCTACAAAAGACTGACAAATAAGAAAGTCACAGAAATGCTGAAAAAAACATATGAAAAGCTGATGAGGACGCTTCCTTCTGAGAAATTCGAACCTCACTTGGTATTATCCCAAGGCGATTTCTGCGAGCAGAACATCATCGTCCATAAAGGCGAATACAAATTGATTGATTTTGAAGACCTGGAACTTACTGATAATGCGTCTGAAATCGCGCACATCTTTGTGGATTTTGGAACGCCTTTTGATGAAAAACAAAAAAAGGCTTTTTTAGAAGGTTACTTCGAATATGTAAAAGATCCTGGCAAGGATTTTTTAGAAAAAATAAAAGTATGGATGCCCTTGAAAC
>WJKV01000085.1 GCA_014728875.1 Candidatus Woesearchaeota archaeon
GCCTTATACGAAGGGCAGAGAACCGCCCGAGACATGTGGGAGATGGCAAAGTTCCTTGACGAACTTGAAGACCTGAAAACCATTTTAGCAGGCGAAGAGATACTAGAAAGCAATCTTAAGAGAATGCAAAAAGCTGCACTTATGCCGAGTTATGGAAAACTTGCAGGAAAAATACTTGGTTTTCTCGGTTTCAGTTCAGTTGTTCCTGATGGAAAGCCCTTTGTTTCAGACGATGTTTTGGGAACAGACGTTTTAATAAGAAAGGTTGCAGGAGAAACACAAAGGGTATTTATCGATTATGAAAGGCAAAGGCTTTACTCTATGACTGACCTGGGAATAGATCTAAAAAAGTCAGGCATACCGTACAATGACTATAAGACACACTTCTCATTCGAGCTGAAAGACATTGTTTCTAAATTTTTATTGGACGAAGCTTTGAACAAACCTATATATCTCAATGATTTCTAATTAACTACTGAGAATGGGCCCGCAGGGATTTGAACCCCGATCTGACGGTCCGAAGCCGTCCGTTCTATCCAGGTTAAACTACAGGCCCGCGAAATAAAGAAGAATATTGCGGTTTATAAAGCTTAGTAAAAAGAGAGAAAAAGAAATGAAATTTAACCTTGTGTTACAGGGCCTTCTCCTTTAGCCCCGAGCACGATCTCTATTGTGCTTACTCTGACGTCCTTGCCTTCCTTGTTCTGGAATTCTTCGCTGTCCAGTCTGATGTCTTTTATTTCTATCTGGTCCTTCAGGAATCTTTTCACTGCGACCTCTGCAACGTCTACAGCCCTAGAAATAAACTTTCCTCTTGCTTTTACTATCACTTCTTTCGCGTCCTTTGTTGTGAACTGCATTACAACACCTGTAACATAGTTCATGAAGGGTTTGCTTCCGACAAATATTGAGTTGTCTGCCATTTCTGGTCACCTCCGAAATTACTTGTAGTTAATAGTATTAGATTTCCTCACGCGTCTTCATCAATCTCGTCACATAGCCTGCAATGACATTCCTTACTTTTTTTGAAGGAAAGTCTGCATATTTCTGCACCAATTCCTTGTTTTCTTCAAAATTAGTCTTGAAATTCTGAGCATGGTCTCTAACTAATTTATGCGTTATTCTCTTGATCAGTTTTGTCTTGACTCGTCCCATTTTTCCCTATGAGTTCTCTAAAAACCCCTTTTATAGGCAGAATAAAAGGTCACTATATAAAGATTTTGGTGTTCTCCGTATAAAATCGAAGCCTTTATAAACAACCGGTTTATCCCTGTTCCTGAAGAGAGAAAACAAAAGAGCTTTTTTCTCTGGATGTACAAGCCAGAATTTAGCAGGTATTTCAAATGAAGGCGAAAAAAATTATAAAACCGCTAATACCGTCTTTATTACCAAGAAAAAGATATATTGCCTTTGAAATCCTTTCAGAAAAACAGATCACGGATTTTAAGGCCATAAATCAAGCAATCTTGGCTAGTTTTAACAGGTTTGCAGGCGATTATGGCGCTGCCCAGGCACAGCCGATAATTGTCAAAAACAAGTGGGACCCTGCTGTCCAGAAAGGCATCATATGCATAAACCATAAATGGACGGACCATATGAAAGCTAGCCTGGCCTTGGTAAAAGAAATAAAAAACAAGAAAGTTACGATACGGTCATTAATTGTTTCAGGCATGATCAATAAGGCGTGCAAGGCAATGTAAAGGAGGTTGAAAAACATGGAAACAGAACATCAAGCAATGGGATACGACAGGGCAATCACAATGTTTAGTCCTGACGGAAGACTGCTTCAGGTAGAATACGCTAAAAAAACAATCAAGCTGGGCCCTACTGCAATGGGAATGATCTGCAGCGACGGCGTTGTTTTGGTTGTCGACAAAAGAATAATGGACAAGCTGATGCTGGGGGAGGCAGTAGAAAAGATTTTCCAGGTGGACGACCACATGGCGGCTGCTGTTTCAGGACTGGTGAGCGACGGAAGAGTTCTTATTGAAAGAGCCCAGATCAAAGCGCAGCAGCACAGGGTTACTTATGACACGCCCACAGATACATTAAGCATAGTGAAGGATCTGTGCGATCTGAAGCAGATATGCACCCAGAGCGGAGGCTTGAGACCTTTCGGAGTGTCGCTCTTGCTAGTGGGCATAGACGATGACGGACCTAAACTTTTCCTGACAGAACCGAGCGGAATATATTTTCAGTACAGCGCGACTGCAATCGGCGAGGGAGCGGACGCAATCATTGAGGTGCTGAACAAGGAATACAAAAAGACAATGAAGATGAAAGACGCTGTAGCTTTGGGAGTGAAAGCATTAAAGAGGGTGCTCGGTACCAACTTTAAATTAGAGCGAGTCGAGGCTGCACAAATCAGTACAGATAACAGAGCTTTCAAAAAACTAACAAAAGAAGACATAAAAAAGTTGATTTAAAATGAAATCACAATACATAACAGACGATAAGGAAACTTTTCAGGTCAATCTTGCAAGATTGAAGAAAGGAGGTTCGCATTTTGAAATCGCCATCAATAGCGAAGAAGCTATTGCATACAAGGAAGGAAAAGACATTCCTATAAAAGACATCTTGAAGAGCGAACATGTTTATTTTGATGTTAAAAAAGGCGAGCTTGCCTCAGAAGAAAGGATGAAAGCCCTGTTTGATACAAGCGAACCGCTGAAGGTGGCAGAGATCATCCTGAAAGAAGGCGAAGTTCAGCTGACACAGGAGCAGAGAGAGAAAGAGAGAGAGAAAAAGAAAGCAAAAATTATTGCAATGATCTCAAGGGAAGCAATAGACCCGAAGACAAAGCTTCCGCATCCCCCTGAAAGGATAAAGCTTGCAATGGAAGAGGCAAAAGTGACGATAAATGAATTCAGGACAGCAGAAGAGCAGGTCGAGGACATTGTCAGCAAACTTAAGCCAATAATTCCGATAAGCTTTGAAAAGAGGACGCTTGAAGTGAAGGTCCCTGCAAATTTCGCAGGCAAGATACAAAGCATTGCGAGAAGGCAGGGAAGGATTGTACACGAGAACTGGCTTAATGACGGATCATTTCAGTACACTGTAGAATTAAGCGGAGGGCTTGTTGACAAATACGTTGAGAATCTAAACAACGCTACCCACGGCAGCGTTGAAGTAAATGAGGTTAAATAGGAGAGTGAAAAAATGCCATTGAAAGTAGAGAATAAGAACATTGTTGTTCCAGGAGAGATAATCGCAGAAGGCATGGATTTTCTGCCTGGAGAGGGCGCATTCAGAGAAAGCGATCTCGTTATAAGCAAAAGGGTTGGCTTATTGAATGTCGACGGAAGAGCTATCAAGATAATTCCACTTGCAGGAACATATCTGCCAAAAGTGGGAGATAGAATAATATGCAAGGTTTTCGACCTTACCTATACAGGCTGGAGAGTCGATACCAATACTGCATACAGCGCAATGCTGAGCATGAAGGAAGCGACTTCTGAATACATAGAGCAGGGTGCTGATCTCAGCAAGTATTATGCAATAGGAGACTACATGGTCGCAAAAATAATCAAGGTGACCGGCCAGAACTTGATAGACATAAGTTTGAAAGGCCCTGGCCTGATGAAGTTAAGGGCAGGAAGGATCGTCAATATCAATCCTTGCAAGGTCCCAAGGATCATCGGGAAGCAAGGAAGCATGGTAAGCAAGATCAAGACTGCGACAGGCTGCAACATAGTCGTAGGACAGAACGGCCTGATCTGGGTGCGGGGAGAGCCAGAGGCAGAAAAGGTTGCAGTCGAATGCATCCAAAAGATAGACAAGGAAGCTCACATCTCTGGTTTAACAGAAGCTATTGATGAGTTCCTTAAAGAAAAAACAAAGAACCTGACGATAGTTCCTCAAAAAGAAGAAGAACCTGAGCAGCCTCAAAGGGAAAGAAGGAGACCTGAAAGAAGAGGCTCCTCAAGAGGACCCCCAAGAAGAGGACCGCCGAGGGGCCCGAGACGAGGAGGTAACAGGAGATACCAGAGGAGGTAATAATAATGGCTTATACTAAAAGAATAGACGGCAGAAAATTAGACCAAACAAGAGAAATAGAGGCCAAGGTGGGAGTGATCCCTAAGGCAAAAGGAAGCGCATTCTTCAGGTTCGGCAAGACTCACGCATATGCAGCAGTCTACGGACCGAGAGAACTGCACCCTAAACATCTGCAGAACCCTAAGACAGGAATACTGAGATGCACCTACAACATGCTTCCATTCTCAGGCACGGGCAACAGAGTAAGGCCCGGACCTAACAGAAGAGCAAAGGAAATCAGCATGGTAAGCGAGCACGCATTGATGCCTGTGATGGACCTTTCTGAATTTCCGAACACAGTTGTTGATGTTTTCATGGAGATACCCCAGGCAGATGCAGGCACAAGATGCGCAGGCATTTGCGCAGCATCTATGGCGCTTGCAGACGCAGGTTTCAGGATGACAGATCTTCCTGTGGCTTTCGCTATCGGAGCGGCTGACGGCACTGTTTTTGCAGATCCGAATTATGATGAAGAAGTTCTTGCAGAAACAGGAACAACAAAGACCATGGCAGACATCGCATTGACAGTCCTGCCGAGGAAAAAAGAAATAACTCTTCTGCAGATGGACGGAGAGATCAAAAAAGAGCAGCTTAAGGAAATTTTTGATCTGTCCATCAAAACCGCAGAAAAAATCAAAGTCGTAATGCAGGGAGCGATTAAAGCGAAATACAAGGGGGCATCAC
>WJKV01000086.1 GCA_014728875.1 Candidatus Woesearchaeota archaeon
ATTAGAAGCAGATGCGTGGGAAGAAGAAATAGAAAGAAAACCAGGACCATTATTCGGACGAAGAACAGGAGAACGGGGTTTCATCACAACAAGAACAGCAGTTACCATGGCAGCAGTCGCAACTGTCGCAACCACTGTTCTTGGTCTTGTGCTTATGTTTACAGGAAGACAAGAAGAAGTTGTTTCTGTTCCTCCGGCTGAGACTATTACTATTGAAGAACCTGTGTTTGCAAGAGAAGTTCCAGGCATAAGAGAAACAATAAAACGAGAAATAGAAGAAGTTGAACCAGAAGAAAAGGAAGCGGTTGAACCTCCAAAAGAACCAGAGCCAACAAATCCGTTGAAAGAACATGGAGTGACTGATGCAGAATACGAAGCCTTACAGAAGAAAATCCAAGATTTCATGGATAATTATGAGATGGGTGATTTCGGTAATTTCTACGAGTTCAATCAAGGTCCAGAAACAGTTGAGATGCTTATTCATGCATATGAGCAGATAATACCATTCATATTCCATAAAGAACTAGATAGTATCAATGACAAAAACATAAATGATCAGATGTTAACCTGTCACCGATTATATTTTCATGTTCTAAATAGTAGACATAATCTTCACAATAGCAGAAAAAATCCTAACAGAGATAGAGCTGCATACAAGGAAATGGAAGAACGAATAAAAAATGAAGCGCGGGCGCGAGTACACGTCTGGCTGGACATGTGGAGAAATGGACTGTTCGGAGATGATGCTGCATTTGAAGCACTTGGATTTAGGGATCGAAAAGTTTACGGAGATAGAACAATAAAAATGCACTTTAATAATCTCGGGATGAATGGAATAATTACAGCGGAAGAATATAAGATGGCAAAAGAGAGAATGAGAGAGACCATGGATGAATATTTCCGTAAGAAGAGAGAAATGAGAGAGGAAAGCGAAGGCAGACTCCCTAAAAGACTTGTACCCTGGCAGGAAGAGACAGGAGAAGTCATCAGAAGAGGAGTCACAACAGAACCTTACGGCACAGTAAAAGTCAGTGATGAACTGATAGATACTATTGGAATGGAAGCGGAAGTCCTCGCAGAAGAAATAGAAAAAGAAACTCCCGAAGATGACAGCTGTTCTATCGGCGGTTCTATACACTGTAGTGGTGCGAATGAAGAATCAATAGAAAATGCTCTGAAAGAAATTATCGAAGAGCAGATGCCAGAAGCCAGTGCTTAGACTTCCAGCTCCAATCTTACTGGTTTTGCAACAAGATGTATTCTATTATAAAGCCATTCGTTCAGTTTTTCCAAATTGCTTCTATTCAGATAAATCTTTTCTTCTGCAGTTTTTTTTGCAGCAGGAGCTGCGCCAATATAAAGATTAATCAAATCATCCACCTGGCTCATTGCAAGCTTTACTTTCATTTCTATCTCTCTGCTTTCTGCAGGATTAGAAAGGCCTCCGAATACATTCTGTCCCAATGCATGATTTTCCAGCACATTGTATTTGAACTCCAAAAGCTTCTTGACTTTGCATGCAAGGCTTGTTTCGTCTTTCTTTTCGCCTGTAAGATGGGGCTTGATGGCTAATGCAAAATATCTTAAGTCGGTTTCAAAGGATTCATGTATTGAATGATAATCGCGCAGCATTTTCCGAAATTCTTCAATAGAATCTGCTTTTTTCTTTCTTAATTCAGCTTTTTTGCTTTTCGGCACTAGTCTGTTCATCAAGTATCTGCCATTGCCCAAATCCTCTTCAAAAAGCTGTTTGGGGCAATAGCCTTTTCTCCATCTGCCGTTCACATAGGATCTTTCAAGATTATGGCTGATTTCATTTACCAGATGCTCCTCCCTCTCTTCATTTACAGGCGCAGGAGGGTTTGCAGTATCAAAAATCTCCTGCTCAATATCACCAAGTTCTGCAGAAACCTTTGCCACAAGCTTTTTGCTCGGACCATTTGGATTGTATCTAGTAAGCTTCATTGTATAGTAT
Source organism: Candidatus Woesearchaeota archaeon (assembly GCA_014728875.1). Classification (GTDB taxonomy): domain Archaea; phylum Nanobdellota; class Nanobdellia; order Woesearchaeales; family WJKV01; genus WJKV01. The sequence goes on from WJKV01000086.1 coordinate 1,976, forward strand.
ACTAATGTAAGTCCTAGTATATAAACCTTTCGTTTCGTAACCTCTTAACAGTAGTGACAAACGTTTTTAAACCTGCTTATTATACTATTTCTGTTATGGCAGTTAGACACAGCCTTAAAAAGGTGAGCAAGGAGACAGTAGTCAGCATTCTTAGAGAGTATTTAAGCAAGGGCCATGATATGAAGTTCATAGAAAAAGCCCTTTTAAAGGCAGAATGCCCAAAAAAGATTCTAAGAGAAGCCAAAAAAGAGCTCAAAATAGGCTTAAAAACTGCAAAAAAAGTCAAAAAGGGCGTCAAACCTAAAAAAGCACCAAAAACAACTAAAAAACCTAGCAAACCTAAACTTGCAAAACCAAGGATCATGCCTACTCCGGCAGGTCCCCCCAGAGTTGTAACGCCTCCAAAACTGCCAAAAGTAAAGCTCACTTCAAAGAAAGTTCTTTATCCGCTCATTATTATACTGGCTTGCATAGCTGTTCTATTGATTGTGTTGTTGCTTTTCTCTATAGGTCCAGAGAACTGCGGCACAGATGAAGCTTGTTTCATTGCAAAAGCGAATGCCTGTGAACCTGCAAGATTCCATAATATGATTGACACAACAGAAATCAGCTATGTTATTGGCGAAGATTGTACTGTCACAAAAGAGATTACAAAGCTCGGCGAAAGAGAGCCAGAAGAAGTAAAAGAACTATTTCTCGGCCAGGCAATGAAATGCTCTTACCCTAAGGGAGGTTTCGACCGGGTTTACATTGATGAGATTAGCGGCAAATTAGAAACCTGCGAAGGGCCTTTGGCCACGATCATCGCAGAACTAAGAAGATAAGAGAACTCTTCCGTCTCTTGCCCTGAACTTTCCTTTTTTAATTGCGGCAACGAGTTCTTCTGTTGTTCTTATTGAATCTGGGAATTCTGTAAAGAATCCTCCTATCTCAATAGGAGAATGCGCATCACTACCTCCGGTCCCAGGCAATCCTAATTCGTATGCAGCATCTCTTGCCTTTTTGTTTTTCCCTTCTCTCAGCCTTCCATTAAGCACTTCGACTGCGCTTATGCCTTTCAAGTCATAGATGTCGTCGCATAATTTATGCGTATATCCTATTTTATAAGGATGGGATGGAATCGCGACTCCTCCAGCTGAATTGACAAAATCGATTACAGACTGCATAGGTCCGTACTTACCGAACTTCTCGACAACCTCATCATTCTCTATGCCGAAAAGCAATATGTGCCCTTTGTCGCTGTGATACTCTGCCCCTCTAAAGACAGGAAAATGATGTAGTTCTCCAATTTTCTCTGCAGGCTTGCTTCCTTCAAAAGTCATGTGCTCTGTGAACGCAATACCATCCAAGCCGATTTCTTTTGCCCTTGCCACAGCTTCAGCAGGCGTCATCTGACAGTCCCTCCCAAATTTTGTATGCGTGTGCAAATCTATCCTAAATGCAGAAGGATTGTACAGCTGTTCTCCAAGCTGTACCAAATAATCATGATCTTCCAAATTATCTCCTCTGAGATCTTCAGGTATTCTGCTGTAACCATAGAATGCTCCTGCCATTGAACCTGCGATACAGGCTATGCTGTCTGTATCGCCCGGGCAAGCGCTTGCTCCGATAGAAACAACCTCTCTGAAATCCGTTCCCTTTGCAAAAGCATAGAACGCAAAAGACACTGTTTCATTTGCAGCTTCATAAGTGCCTATCTCTTTTATCGCATCTTCAATAGTTTTATCCTTGATTTCAACAGCTTTTCTAATCTTATCACATAATTGGCGGTCTTCAATATGCTCTAATGCTTTTTCAATAGCCTCTTCTTTTCCATAATCATTCATTATATAGCCTATAGTCGCTGCGACAGCAGTACAGCTTTCCCTTGTGACCTGGCTGTTGTGAGTAGGAATGCTTGACATTCTTGCGAACTTAACCAATTTTTCGAGATCATTATGGTACATAATGCCAATAGGAGCGACCCTCATAGAAGAGCCGCAGGTCTCTGCGGTCTTGCTGCCTGTTTCCCTTGGATCTTTTCCTCTTGAAAGCAGCCTTGCCGCACTTAGACTTGTGCCTCCGGGAAATCTTCGAAAATTAGGATCCTCATGATTCTTTTTGCCCCAGTTGCCCAATCTTTTGCCGAAATCATCCAGATTGAATCTTCTTAGCTTGATTAACGATTCTGCAAGCGCTATCATCTGCTGGGTATCGTCTGTGTATTGCCCCGCGTGCAAATGATGGCATGGGCTGGAAGGACAAGGGTCCTGGAAGGTCTCAACCTTTCCGCCATAAAACTTGTCTAAATCAGCACTAGAAATATACTCTGTAGGAGCTCCCATTGCATCACCGACTGCTGCTCCTATAATGCAGCCAGCAGCCATGTCTTCTTTTTTGTCGTACATTGTAATGCCTCGTTTAATATAACCAACAGACTCCATTTATAAAACTTGCCCTTTTTTCACCACCTCATAAAGACAACATTATTTATAAAGGCCCCTCCTTACTTTTAAATATTCACTAAAATTCAGTCTGGATATGGGAAGCATAGAAGCAGAAGAAAATGCAGAACCACAGCCTGTTGACCTTGAAAAGATTCCAGAATCCATTGAGACCATTCTTTCTGAGATAAGAAAAGAAATTGAAGATCCTGATGCGCCAAACCAGGCAATGAACGAGCTTGGCAAGCTGCTGGTAGAGGCAGAAGAAAAAGACAGGGACGACCTTGTGACAAAGGTTAATGCAGGCATCAAGAAGCTTGAAACCATAAAGGCTGTCTGGAGAAGACTGCACAAAAGAAACAAGGTAAGAAATTCCTACATAGATTATGAAGAACTTAACACTATCGACCCGGATCTGCAAAAAGATGATTTTAAAGCAATGTCAACATACCATTTTCCTAAGAACCCTCAGACTCACCTGAACAGGATAACTGCAAAAGATGCAATAGACTACCTGCGCATAAGAAAATCATACGAATCCATGATAAGCGTTGCAAAAATCATTTCAGCTAACCTGGGCAAGCCTGTCAGAGAAATCAAAAAGCGCCTGAGATACATTAAGAGATCCTCAACATTGAGAGAATACATCATTAATCTGGGGAGTTCAGGAGGAAGAGGTCCGCATTTCTATCTTGTCGATGTTTCAATGATTGCCCAGATTGAAGGCTTCATCCAGAAAAAATTCGAAGCAGAGGAAAGAGAAAGCGCTCCGTCAAAAGCAGCTGTTCCGTGCGACTATGTCCATATTGAGGACGCCTGCGAATCCACAGGAATCACATACAGCGAGCTAATAAAAGCTGCAAAAAAAGGCAAGATACTTCATGCTGTTGAATCAAGAGGGAAATCGATTGTCATTCATTTTGATCCTGTTTCTTTGGAAGACTATGTTCTTATGAAAAAACAGGAAAGCGATGCAAGAAGAAAAACTTCTGCAACCCGGTTAAAAGAGAGCAAAAAAACAAAGACAAAAAAAGATCCAGACCCTGCAGATGATGAGACAATAATCTACAACAATTTCCATTCGCCTGTTGAGATAAATGCCGGCCCCATACCAATAGAAAGAATACTTGACAATGGCCATTATGTAACAAGAAGCCAGCTCATGAAGTTTTACAGCCTTACACAAAAACAAGCTGACCAGATACTCAATACAGACAGGCTTAAGAAAGCCGTATTTGTGGGAAAAGAAAGGTATCTCGTTGCAAACTGGCTAATAGAGAGTATTAAAAGTGAACTGGGCCTGTAAGCGGTCTTTATAAACAAAAACAAGGTCCAACAAAAAGATTTATATATTTAATATGATTATTGTTCCTTACTTTTGAGGGAGGTTTTTGAGATGAGAAACACGTTTCTTAATATAAAGAACCATTTTACAAAACGGCTGGGCGGAAAAGGCCAGGAACAGGCAGAAGAACCAATGCAGGAAGAATACCTGGAATTGTCACAGGACTCCTCGCCAGAAGACAGACCAAAGATCACTGTCAGGCCTTTTGTGATGGAAGACTTTGAAGACATAAAACCTATTCTTGACGACTTAAGAAAAGGAAGGACCATTGCGCTTATCAATATTCAACCATTAAAAGAGAAAGACATTGTTGAATTGAAGCGGGCAGTGAACAAACTAAAGAAGACCTGTGACGCCATCAGAGGAGACATCGCAGGGTTCGGCGAAGACTACATTGTCGCGACACCGGAGTTTGCTTTTGTCCACAGGACAGCTCCAGAAAAACAGGAAATGCAGCAGCAACAGCAGGATTTCCAGACTTATTGATTTTTTATTTCTTATCCTTTTTCTATCAAAACATTTTTAAACTAAAAAAGAGTTCCTGTAAGTAATGGAAAAACTGCCTAATCAAGAATGCCCTGCCTGCAGGGCAAAAAAACTGACTTTGATGCAGGACGAATTAGACATCCCTTTCTTTGGAAAGACTTTTGTGTTCTCTATGCAGTGCGACAGCTGCGGTTTCAAGAAATCTGATATTGAAGCTGCAGAATTCAAAGAGCCGTGCAGGTACGAATTAGATATAGTAGGCAAAGATGATTTGAACATCAGGGTTGTAAAATCATCGCAGGCGACTGTCAAATGGCCTGACTTCAAGATAACAATAGATCCCGGAGTGAGTGCAGAGGGTTTTGTTGCAAACATAGAAAAGATGCTGAATGACATCCAGAAGGTGCTGGAGTTCAACAAGGAAACAGAGGAGGACAAGGCAAAAAAGAAAAGAATGAGGAAGATGATAGACAAAATCCTCGATATTAAGGACGGAAGAGAAAAGACAAAACTCATAATAGAGGATCCGACAGGAAACAGCGCGATCATCAGCAGGAAAGCAGTCAAATCAGGCCTTAAAAAAACAAAAGCAAAGAAATGATTTTCAAATTAAGTATTATGCAGTATCAGTCATATCAAGTTCTTTATCTTGCCGAAATACATCACGTCCCTGTCGCTCACGACCCAGCAGTCAAACTCGCTTAGGTCTTGCTGCAGATAAGGCGACAGCAGTCTTTCTTTCATGACGTCTGTTCCTTCTGTGACAAGACAGAAAGAAGGCTGCACAATCAGCTCTTTTCCCTTGTGGTTTCCTCTTAGAAAACATTTGTATTTCTCTGTCCTGACAGAATCTGGGCTTTCACGCAGGCTTACTGCAGGATGCTCGTGCGCAATTATCAATGTATCGCATTTATTGAAATTCAAGGTCTCAGAAAGCTTGTGGCCGTGCGTTATCAGAACAGACTTATCATCAACATCAACTACAAACTCATCAACAACCTCTAAATTCCTTTTCTCTGCGATTGGTCCGAGAATCGTGTCATGATTTCCTTTTATCAGAACTATTTTCTCGCATTTCTCTGCCAGGAAATCAAAGACCTTCAGCGCCTCTCTCCATTCCTGCATGCTTATCTGGCCGAACTCGTGCTTCAGGTCTCCGTTTAGCACGACCGTCTTTATCTCCTTGTTTTGCTTCCCAAGAAAATCAAATATCTTCTCCAGCCTGTCCATTGTATCCTTAAACTGGAACCGGGGAATAAGAACGCCCTGTTTGGTCAAGGCTTCTTCATAGCCTATGTGAAAGTCTGCAACAACCAGCACATCGCCCGCTAACAGCGCCAGATCAACAATCTGTATTCCATTTGCTATTTTGATTTTCTTCATTTTCAGATCTCGTTCTTTGCCTTTATCAAAAACTTGACCAGGTTGTCAGACCAGACCTTTGGCACTGCACCTGAAAGCAGGTTGTCCAGCCAGGATTTAAAATCTTCTTTGAAGCCTGAACGCTCGCCGTTTATCAATCGTTCGCATTCAAACTCGATCTGCGGCTCAAGATTTATCCTATGCGCAGCTTTCTTCAGGTCGCCGAGCAGCATTGTCCGCCTGAATTCCTGCTCATTCAGTATCTCTTCCTCTTTCAGTTTCTTTTTATCTTCTTCTGTCTTCCAGAAACGCTCGTATTCAAAACCTTCCGGCTCTTCCTCAAGCTCTGCACTGTAATCAAAGTCGCTTTTTTTCTTTCCATGCTCGAGCGCGATCTTTGCCAGCACCATCTCGTGCATCCGCTTCGCGAATTCTATCCTGTCCTCCATCTTCAGGATGTCGCTGTATCCCTGCAGTGCAAGGTTGAATGCAAAAGGAGAAGGTATGGATGAACTGAACTCTTCAATCTTTATCTTTCCTTTTTCTATCTCTTCAATAATCTGCCGGGCATGATGGATATCCATCAGGTCTTCAAGAACTTCTCTCCTTGCCTCTTTCAAGATAGGGAAATCATTGCTTATCCTCTTTACAGCGCTCATCAATATCATGCTGCTTACCTGCTGCTTGCCAACAGACTTCTTTGTTCCTTTGTACTGGCGCAGTATCATCAGAGAGCGCGTCGCACAATGCCTGAACCTTCTTATCAATACCTGGCTCCTGTCAAGAGCGAGCGCCATCACATCCCTAAGTTCATTGCTCTTCAATAAAGAGAACGCGCTCAACGGCCTGACCTTCTTGTCGCAGGTCAATGCAAACCCGTTGTCTGTTATTGTTATCTTCACGTCCCTGTGCTGCTGCCTGCTTATTGCATAGCCAAGCGCCCTGGACAAGACATCATTGACCCTTCTTCCGAACAAAGTGTGGAAGATGTAATACATCTTGCCCTGGTCGTTGTAGTTCTCGACCAGAATCAGATTCCTGTGCGGGATCTTGGCGTACATGTACTGCTCTTTGAAATATTCATAGATGCTGTTCGCTGCATTATCATCAACATACAAGTAGTCATTGATGAATTCCATGATTTGTTTCTTGCTCTCTTTTTTCTCAAATCTCTCCAGCATGTACTTCCTGAAGTTCTGTATTCCGAGCGCGAGATCGAATGACAAAGGAAGCATCTCGCTCACCCAGTTCGGAACAGTGGGCATTCTCCCTGCTGCACTGCTCACCTGCGCAACAGTTCCTCTGCTGTACTTGAACTGATACACACTCCCGCCCAGAACAAAGATGTCATTCGGTTTCAGACTTTCAAGAAAACCTTCGTCTATCGTGCCGACCATCTCTTCTCCGATCTTCACTTTTACAGCGGTCTGGTCAGGAATAGTTCCTATATTTGTCATATACAATACCCTGCTGATCGGGCTTTTCCTTCCGATCCTGCCGTCTCTCTCCCAGATCTTTGCATAAACATACCTGTCTGCTAGGCTGACATACTTGCCTGCAAGATAATCAACGATCTGGTTGAAATCCTTCCTCGGCAGATCCTTATAGCAATAGCTTCTGGTGACTGCCTCATAAACCTCATCAACAGAGACAGGCTCGACAATCGCCATCCCGAATATCTGCTGCGCCAGCACATCAAGACAGTTGCGCGGAATGTGTATGGTATCTATCTTTCTTTCAACAGCATTCTTCAATATCAGGCTGCATTCAAGCAGATCATCCCTGTCCAGAACAACAATCCTGCCTTTTGCAGTCTCGTGCAGCTTATGGCCAGAACGGCCAATCCTCTGCAGTGCCCTCGCAACGCTTTTCGGACTGCCTAACAAAATTACCAGATCAATATAACCAATGTCTATCCCAAGCTCAAGACTGGTGCTGCAGACAACTGCCCGCAAGAGGCCCTCTCTTAACTGTTTTTCAATCTTAAGCCTGTGCATCCTTGACAAAGAGCCATGGTGCGCGCCTATCAATGACAGGCTTTCTTCTGTTGCAATATTCTTTACATATTTCTGGGGATACTTTGTCTTCAGATTATGGACAACCCTTTCTGTCGCAGCTCTTGTGTTTGTAAAGATCAATGTTGTCTTGTGCTCTTGTATAAGCTTGTGCAGCAATTCATACAGTTTGAAATCCCTTTCCTGATAATCCGCCTTGATCAGGTTTTTTACAGGCGACATCACCTTGATATCTATCTCTTTCATGAACTGGATGTCAACAATAGTGCAGCTCCTTTTGCTGCCTACCAGAAAACCAGCCATGTCTTCCAGCGGACTTATTGTCGCGCTCAATCCTACGCGCGTGAAATCGCCCAATCTCTGCAGTCGTTCAAGCGACAAAGAAAGATGCACTCCCCTCTTGTTCTCTGCAAGACTGTGTATCTCATCTATGACGACCCACCATAACTGTGTCAGCAGTTCCCTGAATCGTATGCTGCTCAATACAATCGCAAGACTTTCAGGTGTTGTGACCAGAATGTGAGGAGGGTTCTTCAGCATCTTTGATTTTTCATAGGCGCTGGTATCTCCTGTCCGCACTGCAACCCTCACATCTATTTCTTTTCCGTGTTTTTTTGCGATCTCTTTTATTTCTTTCAAAGGTTCTGTAAGATTCACATAGATGTCATTGTTCAGTGCCTTCAAAGGAGAGACATAAACACAATAGACCCTGTCCTGCAGATTGCCTGCTTCTGCAAGATTCACCAGCTCGTTCAGGATGGACAGGAAAG
>WJKV01000087.1 GCA_014728875.1 Candidatus Woesearchaeota archaeon
TAAACAGTAGTCAACTGTGAGATTAATGTATTATTTAAACATATCGAATAAGAATAAATTTTGGTTTTAATTATAAAAAATTGTCTTTTTGCAGAAGTAGTAACAAATAGAGAATAAAAGAATCAAATAGCAGATTAATCTATCTTATATCTAAGCAGGGCGCCTATTCCGCCCAGTCCCTGGAGTTTTTTTCCTCCATCATGCCCTGTGCTTATGATGTAAACATCTCCCTGCATCTTTTCTGTCTTTTCCATTAATCTGTCTATTTCTTCAAACAAATCTTTTTCTTTCTTATCGTGCAGAAACTTGTCTGTCAGCAACAATGTCTTGACAGCGCCTGCTTCTACGCATTCTTTAACCTGGTCATAACCATAGCTTGCTTTTCCTGACTTGCTTATCTCTGTCAGCAGCTCTTCCACCAGTTTGATTTCAACAGCAGTCCTGTCTTCTTTCAGCACACTCTTCAGTTCGTCGCTTCTCAAAGCTTCGTCAATCCCTTTTTCAGCGCCGGTGCTGCATGTCGCGAAAACACTGATTTTCCTGATCTTGTCGTCCAGCTTGTTTTTTATCTTCTCTTTCCACATGCTTGGGCTGGCGACTATGACTTTCTTTATCTTGTATCTTTCTATGTACTCTTCGAGCTGAACCACAGCCTGTGCAAAAAAATCCTTGGTTTCTGTCGAGAAGGCTTTCTTCTCGACTTCGCCTTCTATAGAGGCAAGGATTGAAAAGCCTTTGGGCTTCAGCAAGGCGTAGCAGGCATTCTCCCTGTCTATTGCAAATATCAGAATCTCTGCCTTCTCTTTCACAGCGTCATCAAGTTTATTCAACTGATGCTTGTACCATTTAGATTTCTGGATTGTGATCTCGCTGTTCAGCTCAAGGTTGAACGATTGGTGCGCGCCTTTCTCGACTTCTTCTGGCCCTTCTACAATAATCCCTCCCACTCTCAGAACAGAGGGACTGTATTCGATCTTTTCTGCTTTTATCTTCATGAAGTACGTTTTCTTTACTGCTTTTTCTTTTTCTCCGATTTTTATTTTTCTGGTAGTCCTTCCTTTAATCAAGTCTTCAGGTTCAATGATGTGGCTCAAATACCACAGATCATCGATATTCGTGATCTGTATCTTAACTTTCCCTTCCTTCAGGTTTTTGTTCAGGATTTTCATTTTAAACTAAAGGCTTTATTTATGCTTTATATAGCTTTTGCGTCTTTTATTAAAACAGTAGGATTTATATATGGAAAGGTATTTTTATTTAAAAAGGAAGGTGGCCAGAGTGCATTTGAAATCGTACAAGGATAGAAGAGGAACAGTCACTGGTTCAGGCGCAGCTGCGTTTGTGGCATTATTGGCAGCAGTCATAATTCTGTACATGCTTTTAGTTCCTCCAGAATACAGGGAAGAAATCCTGGGTCCTGTTGTTCCAGGTGAAGAAGAGCCTGGCGTGATAACTCCTGGCGGCGAACCAGTCACAGAAGTGGAGATCCTGTCAAAAGTGCCAGGAAGGCTTGACAAGCTTGCCACACCAAGCTTGACAGTGCCGCTTGATTCTGTTGTCTTATTCTCTGATGTTGAGAGCAAGAAAATAGGAGAGGCGACTTCAGTCTTTGCGCAGAACAGCCTGTTGAGCGAAGAAACAGACGCCATCCGCTTTAATGTCCTTGATCCTGTCAATACCCAGAATGTTCTCCTGACATTCAAGGCAAAGAAAAGCAAGGGAAGGATTGTAATAAAATTGAACGGCAATGTTGTATTTAACGACATCATCACGCAGCCAACAATAACTCCGATACCAATACCTACTGAATATCTTCAAAAGCAGAATCTTATGGAATTCAGGGTCGCAGGCCCTGGCTGGAAATTCTGGAGTACAAACGAATATCTTCTTGAGAATGTACAGATTGTAGGCGATGTTAAGGATGTGAGTCATCTGGAAGCCAAAACAAGATTCATCCTAGATTCAAATGATTTGCTGAATACAAAGAAAGCCAGGATACAGTTTGTTCCTAACTGCGCCCCGGGAGAGGCAGGCCCGCTAGAATTATACATCAATGATCAGATGATCGAGAAAGCAACACCGCTCTGCGGCGATCTGCAAAGGACAGAATTCCTGCCCCAGAAATTAAAGACAGGAGAGAATACTTTGACCTTCAAGACAGACGCCGGCTCTTACATCATAGACCAGATTCTCTTGACATTTGTATTCCGGGAGCCTGTCATCCCTACTTATTATTTCGAGATAGAAGAAGAAGATCTGGATGAACTTCTTGATAGCGAGGATAAATATGCAGATCTAGAGCTTGAGTTTGTCGGTCCGGAGTTCAAAAATCTGGATGTTTACATCAACGGCCACACCATTCATATAGACGAGAAAGGAACAAGTTTCAATATGAATATTGAAGAATTTTTGATCTACGGAACAAACGCCATTAAATTGTATCCAAGATCCAGAAATATCGATGTCACGTCCTTAAATATCAAAGTCATTACTGAATAAAAGAGGTATAGAGGTCCATGGTCCAATTAGATCCTTTGTCTATTTCATTAGTAGATTTTATATTCGGCACAGAAACCATGAGCGTCCAGGCAGCGTTCCTGGTCTTCTTAGTTATTTTTAAAATAATAATGCATGTCATCACCACTCCTCCTTCTGGCGCGCGGCAGGGAGCCGGCGAAGCAAAAGCAGAACAGAAGACTTCTTTGGGTTTCATGGACAATGTGATGATCTACATCGCAGTGATATTTTTTCTGCCTTTATGGACACTTATTCCTATCTTGTTGTTCCAGATCCTGAGGATGAATAATCTTTTACCGAGCATCATCAGAGGCCCTTTGGATGCGTTGTCAGCAAAAATTCCTATTCAAGAGCACGATCCCAGGCACTTCAGTTTGTTCATCTTCGGCAGCATAATTGCAATGGTAATAATGAAGATTCCTTTCTTGTATAGTGCAATCAGTGCTTATTCAGGTTTTTCTGCCAGTCTGGGAAATGCGAGCTGGGGCATTAATTTGATCTTGTTATTGGTTGTTTTCCTGCTTTTCGCTCATGAAAAAGCAACTGTCAAAGGAAATCTGGCACAATTGGCAGCATCTTTTGTCGCGATCAGTTTTGTTGCAGGTTTTGAATGGGTTGTATTTTATCTCTTTATCCTGGCAATAAGGCCGTATCTAAGTTTCTTGAGAAAAGACACTCCTCAAGAGCAGGAATCAAGAGACAGACAGCTTACATATGCAGGTGTTCCAGGCGGATATGTTTCTACAGGTAAAAAAGGACTAATGGACATGGCATTGGATGCAATGCAAATGGGTGTAAATTATAAGATGCTTAAGGGTGCAGTGGCTCCGGCTGCTGCGCCCGGGGCACCACCCGCAGAAAAAGTGCCGAAAGCAAAGATCGAAAAGCCAGAAACAAAAATAGCAGGTTTCGGCAAACCTGCGCCTGCTGAAAAACTTCCTCCTCCTGAGTTCATAGAAGAATCAGCACAGCAAGGAGCAAAAGCAGAAGTGCAAGCAGCAGGCGCCGGGAGCAATAAAGCAGCAGCAGCAATGCTGGCGCTGCAGATAGGGCAGAATGCGCTCGCTAGCAAAAGAGCAGCAAAAGAAAGTGCAAGGTCCCAGGCTGAATTGAAAAAAGTCAGCAGTGCAGAAGCAGCAGCACTGCGTTCTGACATAAGACAGCTGAAAGGAAATGTCTGTCCTGCATTCAATCTTGTTTTGGCTTTGATAATTGCAGTTGCAAAAGACATTGCTGATCTTTTCGGCCTTGGCGCGATACCGTACGCGGACGATCTCCTGGTTGCTATAATTTTTTACTTCCTTCTGAGAAAAAGCAAGAGCGGTGCAGCGACCTGGGGCAACTTCATTGTTTTTGCAATAGAAGGAACCTTTGGTTTTTTCCCCACCTCTACCTTGTTGGTCTTGTGGGCAATATTCTACGAATACATCCTGAACAAGGAGAGATGGGAACTTAGGAATTCGTACGCCCAGCTGTACGGCAGAAGGCTTTTCAAATACGCCCTCGCAGGCGTTGTCATTGTCATGATTGTGCTCGGTTTTGCAGTGTTTGACCTGCCTGCAGGAAAAGCAGTTGTATGGGCCCAGGATAAAGGACTTACAGATGTCCCTTACCAGATGGAAAGAGCAAAAGAAACTTTGAGATTATACAATCCTATCGAGATTGTTGACGAATGGTGGGAAAGGAACCTGGCGATCGCGAGAGGAGATTATTTTGTTGGAGAGGTAGAGAGTGTCCAGAACAAAAAACTAGGAATATTTGTAAAGAAAAAGCCGTTAGGAGACAAGAAATTCTACAGAGGCGTTTCAGCCAGGGTGAGCGCGACAGTCACAGGAGAAAGCCTGAACACAAGAAAGTGCAGGGAAAACCTCACTTCTGACTGCTTTGTATTCTTTGACTGCCAGGTTGAAGATTTCGGCAGTGCGAATGCATATCCAAGATATCTGACAATGCTGGACCTTGCAGGGGGCGGCGCAAGGCTTGACTGTGATTTCACACCATTAACAAGCGGTCCGAAAAAAGTCATATTCAAAGCGTACTTTGATTTCCAGACCAAAGCTTACCTTCCTGTTGTTTTAGTCCCTTATCAGTCCAAGATAGAAAAAGACAGGGAAGTACTGTTGGCAGAAACAGGCTACAGTCCTCTTGATTTGTCTGTTGCGAAATACACGCCAGGCCCTGTTGAATTGGGTCTCGGTTTCGAAGAACAGCAGCCGCTCGGCGTCGGCAGGCTGGAGATTGCGGCGCCTGCAGGCATGCCGATAACAGGAAGCGCTGTCGAGGACATTCCACAGGACACGCAGGTTGTGCAGCCCGGTTTCGGAATAAGCACAGATTACGGGACTCCGTTCGGATTTAACCTGAGAAACTTGTGGAGGCAGGGAAAAATAATAGCAATACAGAACATTTCTGTTATCCTTCCTGACAATATGGAGCTGTTCAAATGCGATCCGGCATTCACATCAAAGCCGAAATTCCTGCCGAACACAAAAGAAGTGGAATATAACTTATTGAAGCCGATCACAACAGAAGAGATCGAAACATTCAGAACTTTTGACTGCTGGGTCAGACAAAGAGAAGGTTCTGAAAGGCCGCTTCTCACAGGCTCGACAACAACCTATTTTGCAAAGATAGTCGCAAATTACAGGTATCAGGTTGAAGATGCCGCTATCGCAAGGGTGGAAGAGTTCACCAAAAGAGGAAAAGTTGTTGCAGATGTAAACCAGTTATCTGCTTATGATTATTGTTCAGAAGAAGTCAAGCAAAACAAATGCGAATATCCTAGCAAGAATTTCTGTGATACAGATCCTTGTTTGCAGAATTGCTTCTGGGAGCCTGCAGACAGAGGCTTTGTTACAGGAGGCGTAATCGGAGGCGCATTAGGCGCACCTTTGGCCCCAATAACTTTAGGCACGAGCATGGTGGCGGGCGCTGGCCTTGGCGCAGGAGCGCAGTATCTTTTGTTCGGAGGGGCAGGCTGTGAAGAATGCGAAGAAGACATGGACTGCTCAGATTATGAACAGAACGAGCACGAATGCAGTCTTGACCCTTGCGGTATTGGCTGCGAATGGCATAAAGACAATTACTGCTACAGGATGACTGAGACAGACTTTGCTTCAAAATTATTGTTCCCTGTAAAATCCCATTATGTAAGCAAATGCCTGGAAGAGGAAAAAATAAAGATAAATGCAGAAAATCAGGAAATAGTTTCCGTTGAAAGCGGAAAATTAGAGCTGAAGGACGGAAAAATCATTATCAGGCATCCATATGGCTATGAAAGCACATATGAAGGCCTTCGAGCAGTAAGAAGAATAGGCAATGCCGCAAAGAACAGCATCATTGGTTTTGCAACCAAAGACTTTGAGTTCGGCCTTAAGAAGGATGGCAAGCCGATTGACTTGTTTAAACTTTATAAAGACCAGGTTCCTTCGACAGTATTGAGAAGTACAGATCCTAGCTGTACAGGAGATGAAAATGCCACGAGAACTTAAGCAAAAAAGCTTCACTTCGAGCTTGTGTTTATTAATCCTGTTAGCCGCCATTTTAATAATTGCAGCTGGCTGCGATTTTGAATTTGAAAAAGAAGAAAAAGGCATTCTTCCGGACTATAGAACAGGGTATGAAGGACTAAACATGAAATTTGTTGACACTCCTTCCTATGACCTGTTTGAGAATGACCTGTTTATCCTGCAGATAGATTTCCAAAATAAAGGGGCGTATGACATTGACGACGGCGTTCTCCGCATAAATTATCCTTCCCAATTATTGACATTAAGATCCGAAGAAAGCACAAGAGAGATTCCTGAATTGAAAGGAAAAAGTTTCTTTAATCCGCAGGGAGGTTTTATCGAAGTGCCTGAAGTGTTTGATTTTAAGGCAGGAACTGTTCCAGGAGAGGCAGGTATTGAAGCGTCTGTCGTTGCGAATGCCTGTTATCATTATAAGAGCCAGGCCACTTTATTGGCCTGTATTGGACCGAGGATGGGTCCTGGCACATGCAATTTCGAGAGCCTGAATATCGACCTTAATCTTTCCCAGGGCCAGGGCGCGCCGCTGGTAATCGAAAGAGTGGAGGAAAGCATAAGTCCTGTCGATGAAGAGACCAGTTCAATCACTTTCCAGATAGAGATAGCAAACAGAGGAGAGGGCGAAGTCTTCAGATATCTCAAATCAGGAGAAGATTCGAACATAGATTCTGTTTGCAAAGGCATCTACAAGTTTGACAGCCATAAGCCTGTTGATGTCTTGAATGCGTTTGATTTCACTTTGCAGTTGTCGACTGACTACAAATACGACAGCAAGACAAAGGAAGCAACAGGCAATGTGGTCTGTCAGCCAAGACTGAGGCCGCCTCATTTAGAGTCTGGCTACACAAAGATTATTTGCACGATAAGCGGAATCAAGGAAAAGACTGCATATAAAACCCCTTTAATAATCACATTAGACTATGGCTACAGGATTACAGACACAGAAAGAGTTACGATCAAAAAGCCAAGATGAGGATTAAGAAATCCATTAGAAACCTTTATATATCATATAACTATTAAATCCTGTAAAAATAAGAGTTAAAAAAGGTGAATAACGCGTGAAATGCCGAAAGTTAGCAATAATCGCACTGGTTTTGTCATTGTTAGTTTTTTCTGCCTGCGCACCAGAAGATGATAAAACAGACTTGGAAATTGGAGCAGATTATCTGAAAGGCACAAGAGGAATAGACATAAATTTAGAAGAGCCCGGCACATTATTCATAACTCCTGACCAGCCTGTCAGTATCCTTGCAGAGGTTGAGAATCTAGGAAGGCATACTCCTGACAGCGTAGATTTTTACTTGAGCGGTTTTGATCCTAAATTTCTTGACTATGGAACTGATGTGAGCAGATCTTTGTCAGAACCATTGCAGGGCAAGACCAAGTTTTCACCTGGCATTTCCCAGATAGTTTCTTTTACAGGGATTCCTGATGAGGCCAATATAGGAGATCTTGGCACACCAAAACTACAGCAGGACACAATAGTCACTATGTGTTATGATTACAGTACAAGAGCCAGTTTTCCTGTCTGTCTTGATACAAGTACAGAAGAGGAGCCAGGAGGCTGTCCAAAAGAAGCTTCTGTTGCTTATGAAGAAGGCCAGGGCGCGCCTCTGGCAATAACAAAAGTGGATTATAGGACAGTGAGAGCCAGCGAAGACACAGTCAGGGTCCGTTTTGACATACACCTGAGGCAGGTCGATAATACTGACAATCTAAGGATTTTTGATTCAGAAAGCGCCAGCCCGAGAAATCCTTGTGAAGGGGTTCCTTTGAAAAGACTGGATTATGGAAAAATAGACATACTTTCTGTAGATTTCAGAGGCGGAGAAGAATTAGAATGTCCATTGCTCACAAGCTTGAGAGACAGCAATCAGAAATTCAACATAGAAAGGCTGGATAATCCTGTGCTGACCTGCTATAACAAAGAAGAACTTCCAGTGTCTCCCGACATCAATACAGTGCTGAACATAGAGATAGCCTACGATGTTGTGCAGTCAGTAGTACAGCCTGTTGTCATTGAAAGCATATTCACTTGATCATAATTTAAGGAGGTCGATAAAATGAAAAAATTCCTAACAATCGCATTGATGATTGCAGCAGTTCTGAGCATCATTATTATTTCAGGTTGCGGTGCTCCAAGTGCAGAAGGGCCTGAGAGAGGCATCTTCGGAGCAAAAGAAAAGATCTCTGCAAGAACCTTTATAGGCGGGACCCAGGGTTTGCTGCTGAGATTCACAGAAGACAGGCCGAGGGACGCAGTCTTTGACGGCGGCGCAGACCCCTTCGATATTGAAGTAGAATTGATAAATGACGGAGAATGGTATGTTCCTGCAGAGGATGTGACTGTTGCCATAAGCGGAATAGATCCCCAGGAATTCGGACTTGAGGATCCTGTGAAGAATCCAGAAGAGGACCTTATTGCAAAGGTTAAAGATCCAGAAGGCAATGTCATTCCTTCGATTCCTACTTATGTCCTGTTTCCGAATTTGAACTATGAATCTACTGTTGTCGGCGATGTTCCTTATCCTGTCAGGGCAGATGTCTGCTATGCGTACGGAACAAACGTGATAAGCGAGCTGTGCATTAGAGAGAATCTAAGAGCGACGACACAGAGCGTCTGCGAAGTCAAGGAATCCAAGCCAGTGCAGAACAGCGGCGCGCCTGTTCATGTTGTGGAACTTACAGAAAGCGCAGCAAGCACAGACATAATAAGTTTTGTATTCAAGATAGAGCACAGGAGCAACGGCGGAGTCTACAAGCTTGGGACAGGATGCGACAAAAACAGGATAAACAAGGACAAGGTTTATGTTGAGGTCGACACTGGACTTGAAGGCCTGCAATGCAGCGGCTTGAGAGAAGGAACAGGAAACTCAGGATTCGCAGACCTAAGGACAGGACAGGCAATAATCCGGTGCAAGCAGCCTGTTGATGCTGAGACAGATTTCAAGAAGATAGTAAACATAAAGCTTGAATACGACTACGAAGACACAATCAGTACACAGGTGACAGTCAAGCAGAGCGAGGCATTGACTTGATTTTTTCTTTTTCTAATATTTTTTTTTTACTTTATTTCATGCCGAATCTTGAAAGAAGGGCTTCTAACTGAATGAATTCGTCGCTTCCTTCAACAATCCTGAACTCCATTTCCCCGCAGGCATCTATCATCTGCATCTTTTTTTGATCGTCCAAATCAAGATTCCAAATCTCCCTGTTGAACTGGCTTATCACATCAATCCCTGACAGGCCATAGTCCTGCATCACTTTCAAGAGAGAATCTCGTGCTCTCACAAACTGTCCTGTCATTGCCAGTTCAAGAATTCCCTTTACTTCTTTTGGCTTTGCAGAAGACGCTATGGAAAAAACAATGTCTTCTGTTATATTGTTTGTAATCGCTGCACAGCCCTGCATTATATTCTCCATCCGTCTGCAGTCGCCTCTGCTGGCATCGAACAATGCCTGCTTTGCTTTCTCGTCAACAGCAAGATTTTCATTCTTTGCAATGGTGTCTATTAGGCTGAATATGTTCTCTTTCTCTAGAGGCTTGAACTTGAATATTGTGCATCTGCTCTGGATGGGATCTATTATCTTGCTGTTGTAATTGCAGGAAAGTATGAATCTGCAAGTCTGAGTGAATAATTCCATCGTTCTTCTCAAGGCGTGCTGTGCTTCTTTGGTCAGCGCATCGCATTCGTCCAGATAGATTATCTTGAACGGAACATTTGCAATGCTCCTGGTCCTTGCAAAGTCCTTCACCTTTGTTCTTACGACATCGATGCCCCTTTCATCAGAAGCGTTTAGCTCAAGAAAATTATTCTTCCAATTTTCCTTGAACATCTGCTTCGCAATAACCAAAGAAAGCGTAGTCTTTCCGACTCCGGCAGGCCCGGCAAACAGCAGATGGGGCATATTCTTGTTCTTGACAAAAGCTTCGACCCTCTTGACTATTTCTTTCTGTCCTTTTATTTCTTCAAAAGTCAAAGGCCTGTATTTTTCAGTCCAGATATTATCCATTTTTCAGCCCCAAAATTAAGGTTTTCTGAATATAATTGCATAGGTATATATAAAAATTAGCCTAAAATATCTATTATGAACGCAAATAATAGGAGAAAGTTATACAATGTCTTCTTCTGCAATGACCATAAAGTCTCCCATTGCAATCACTGCACTGAAAGGTATCAGGATGCTGCCTGATTTGTCCTTTTCCAGTTCCAGTTTGTCTGCATAACTTGTGGGATTCTTTAGGATCATGTGGATAAGTTCTCCGCTTCTAGTTTCAAAAATGATGTCACTGACTTCTCCGAATCTTTTTCCTGTTTTGCTCACTACTGTTTTTCCAACGATTTCCTTTGAAATTCTTTTTTCTTCTTCAGCCATTTTCCCCTCAATCCTTATGCGTAAAAGAAACTTTTTTATATTTAAATCTTTCTGTGGCAGTATCATAAATGTGTATATTATTGAGTTTGCAGAAATTAGTTATCGGTAGGTGATAATCAGCTTTTTTCTACTCTCTCTAGCTCTTCCAGAAGGGCGGATTTCGGCACGTCCGCCATCAAAGAATCTGCATAATCAATAGGCCTTAGCTTTTCAGGCCGTTCCACGAATATTACATCGAACTTTTCAGCGATCTGCATCAATGTCTTTTCTTCAAGTTTGAGCAGCCTTACTATTGTTTTTTTATATTCTTCTTTTGAATAATCCAAGGTATAATCCTTTAATGCCATCCAACAATTGCAAGAGGCATAGGTATAAAAATATTTCCTATTAATTGTCAAGATTAAAACATTCTTCCCTGATTCCGCACCTTTCGCATTTTTTTTCCTGATTGCACATCGGCGGCACCTGGGAGCTGTTGAGCAGTTCTTTGACTTTGTTTTTTAACTTAATTACTTCGTCTTTCAGGAAAGGGTTTATCTTGACTTTTCTTTTTGCTTTTTCATTTATGTAATCAACAATTCCTTCATTCGTGTTTTTTTTGAATTGATCTTCTAAAAGAAGCATGTATGCTGCTACTTGTATTAGATGTCCTTCCCACACGCCTTCTTTTGGAGCTTTTCCTGTTTTGATCTCTACTGGCACCAACCTGTCTTCATGTTTCTCCAGCCTGTCTATCTTTCCTTTCAGTTCAAGCCTGTCGCTGGAGACAAAGACTTCAGATTCGATTTTTGGTGTCAATCTTTCCCAAAGTTCTGTGCCAAAGACATTGAATTCCTTGATGAAAGAGATAATATTGCCGGCCCTTGTCGACGCTTCATCATTAAAGAACACCCATAATTTTTTGTAGGTCTCGACCAGATCCAGACCGAGGCTATACAGAAGATTCTTGTTGATCTTTATTGCATTCTTCAGATTATTGCTATAACTTTCTTTGTATATCTTATCTATCATTTCTTTGTTTTCAGGGATTATGCTGCTCACCAACCCTTTTTCCTGCTTGTTCACCAGATCCAGGACACTGTGCCTGATATTTCCGACAACAGTTGCTTCTTTTGGCATTTCTCTTATGCCGAGGACTTGCTCAATAAACATCTTTCTCTTGCAGTACAGATAAGAAGAAAGCAATGTTACGCTGATTTTGTTGAATTTGCCCGATTTAATGTTCTTTTCTGCCATTCTTTCTTGATTATTTTCCCTGAATTTAAATAATTTAGGATATTTAAACAAAAACATATATAAATGGGACTCAATTTTCTTTAATACAGAATTTCGGGGAGTTAAAATGGACAACGAAACAAGATTCGACCTTATCACTAGGAACACAGAAGAAGTCCTAACACCAGAGGATCTCAGAAATTTCATCCAGACAGGCGTGCCTTTGAAGCACTATATCGGTTTTGAGATTAGCGGGAAGGTCCATCTTGGAACAGGTCTGATGACGGGATTGAAAGTTGCAGACTTCCAAAAGGCAGGAGTGGACTGCAGCATATTTCTTGCCACTTGGCATGCATGGATAAACAACAAACTTGGCGGCGATTTTGAAACCATCAAAAGAGCGTCTGTTTACTTTGGAGAGGCACTGAAGATCAGCCTGAAGATCATGGGCGGCGACCCAGAGAAGCTGAAGATGGTAAGAGGGGACGAATTGTACCACAATAATGATGATTACTGGTTCAGCGCGGTAGAGATAGCAAAGAACATGACTCTCAACAGGGCAATCAGAGGAGTCACAATCATGGGAAGAAAAGAGGGAGAAGCAATGCCTCTTGCTTTCTTGTTTTATCCGCCGATGCAGGTCGCTGATATATTCAATCAGGGGCTTACCTTGGCACACGCAGGCATGGACCAGAGAAAAGCCCATGTCATCGCGAGAGAGGTGGCTTTGAAGTTGAAAGTAAATCCTCTTATCCACAAAAAAAAGCAGATAAAGCCTGTGGCAGTCCACCATCCCTTGATCTTGGGCTTGCAGAAGCCTCCCATGTATCCAGTCCCTAAAGACAAGATAAAGGACATGCTGAGCGCATTAAAGATGAGCAAGAGCGTCGGCGGGAGCAGTGTTTTCATCCATGACAGCGAGGAAGAGATAAGAAAGAAAATGAACAAGGCTTTCTGTCCGGAAAAAGACATTGATTTCAACCCTATTCTGAACTGGGTCGAGAATCTGGTCTTTACAAGAGAGAAAGCAACTCTATTGGTGGAAAGGCCTGAAAAATTCGGCGGCACAATCGAATATGATTCTTTGGCAAAGCTAAAACAGGATTTTGCAAAAGGCGGTCTTCATCCTCTGGATTTGAAGAAAGCTGTGGCAGAATATCTTGTTAAATTATTAGAGCCGGCAAGAAAGCATTTTGAAAAACCAAAACTAAAGAAACTGAAAGAAGAGATAGAAAGCATCAAGACTACCAGATAAAAATGGAAGACATTGCACAATATGCTTTGGATTTATGTAAAGATGTAGATTATGCAGACATTAGGGTTGAGAATCTCAAAGAGACAAGCTTCCTGTTAAAGACAGGCATACCAGAGATTGCCACTTTTGACAAGGTAAAAGGTCTCGGATTAAGGATCGTCGTTAACGGAAGCATGGGTTTCGCCAGCACAAACAATCTGGAAAAGCCAAATATAAAACAGCTTGTCTCGCATGCGATAAGAGTTGCCAGGACCAGCAAAAGACTAATAAAAAATCCGATAAGATTCTCAGATGAGAATATCAATATTGCCAATTACAGTGTTAAGCCGAAAAGAGACCCTGAGAACCTCGGGGCGGACGAGAAACTGAA
>WJKV01000088.1 GCA_014728875.1 Candidatus Woesearchaeota archaeon
AGAAGATAAAAAAAGAAAAGGAAAATATTGAAAAAATAAATTCAGAAATAGAGAAGAAAGGAGAAAAGGAACAGGTTGCACTCAACAAGAAAATCGAGCAGCTGAAAGTCGACCTTGCAACCAATAAAACGAGGATTGAATCCTTTAAGAGCGAGATAAAGAGGATAAAGCAGAGAAGAGAAGAGCTGGAACAGAACAATAAGGAAGTCAATGTAAGGATTAAATCTTTAGAAGATGAAAAATCTGCAGTTGAGAAAGAGATAACCTCAAAGAAAAAATTGATGAAGCAGCTGGATCAGGATATAGAGCGATTCAGGAAAAAGAACAAGTTTGACCAGGATGTTGCTGCAATAGAAAAAGAAATATCTAACCTGGACAAGAAAAGCGACGAGAAACAGGAAGAGATCCAGAGGATCAGGCAGGCGCAGCAGGACGCCCTAAGGGAGAAAGACCAGCTGGAATTCAAATTGCAGTCCCTTGAAGAGCAGATGGAAAAGGTTCTTGTCATTGAGAAAGACAATAAAGACTCTTTGACCAACCTGAAGAATCTGAGAGCTGAATTCAACAGACTGGCCAAAGAACTGAACAAATTCCTGGACGAGGACAGCAGCCTCACTGTAAAGATCAGCGAAACCAGGGAAAAATTGGAAAACGCAAGCGCCCAGCTGGCAAAACTGGAAGCAAAGAATATGCACATAAAAGAAAGCGCAGCCGGCGACAGGGCGATTAAAGCCATACTGAAACAGAAAAACAAGATCAAGGGCATATACGGCATAGTCTCGGACCTTGGAAAGGTCAAAAACAAGTACAGTCTTGCTCTTGAGACTGCAGGGGGCGGCCGAATCAAGAGCATCGTTGTTGAAAATGATGCTGTCGCAGCCCAGTGCATCAATTACCTGAAGAAAGAAAAGCTTGGCACGGCAACTTTCCTGCCTTTGAACAAATTGAAATCAAGGATAATATCGCAGTCTGTCAGGGAAGTCGCAAAAAAGAACGGCTGCCATGGCCTTGCAGTAGACCTGGTGGAATTTGACAGCAAGTTCAAGAATGTCTTCAATTATGTCCTTTCTGATACTGTTGTGGTTGAAAACATAACAACCGCAAGAAAACTGGGGGTTGGTTCTGCAAGGATGGTGACTCTGGACGGCGATCTGGTAGAACTTAGCGGCGCGATGAGGGGCGGATACCAGCAAAGAAAGAAAGGCGTTGGATTCCAGGAAAAGGAGCTTTCAGCGGGCATAGAAGAACTGGAACAGGAAGTGTTTGAGCTGCAGAGCAAAATCAAAGTGTTCCAGAAAAGAAAGCTAGAGCTTGAAGAAAAGATAACCAAGCTGAGGACAGAGAAAGCAGATACAGAAGGAGAAATCATAAAGCTTGAAAAGACACTGCACATACAGGGCGGAGATCTCGGAGATTTCAAAAGCAAGAAACAAAGCCTCAAAGGGCAGATAAAATCTGTCGAGAAAGACATAGATCAGTTTGTAGAAAAGATAAGCAAACAGAACAAGGATCTTGCCCAGCTGAAAATCAAGAGGCAGGAACTGAGGAACAAGATAAACCAGATGCAGAATCCTGCTGTTCTGGCGCAGTTGAGCGCATTCGAAGAGAAAAAGACAGACTTAAGAGAGAGCATAATCAAGCTGGAGAGCGCAAAAGCCAATTTCGATGCGCAGATAAATACAATACTCGGTCCTGACGTGAAGAGGGCCACGACTATTCTTGAGCAGAACAAAAAAGAAGAGGCGGATTTCAAGAATCAGATAGCAAAATTGACAGAGACCATCAAGAAACAGAACCAGGAACTTAAAGTAAAAGAGAAAAATGCTGCGCAGTTCTATCAAAAGTTCAAAGAGCTATTCGAGAAAAGGGATAAAAGTTCAAAAGCGGTGCAGAAGATAGAGAAACAGGTTGACGAGAAAGACATCACTATCAAAGGCATCGAACAGAAGTCGAACAATCTTAATCTTGAGAGAACAAAATACAAGGCAGAACTTGCGGGCCTTGAAAAAGAGTACGAGCAGTATGCAGAAGTCGAGATCTACAAGAGCAAGAAGGATCTGCAGGAACTGCAGAAAGCGATAAACAGGCTCGAGGCAAAGAAAGAAAATATCGGGAATGTAAATTTGAGGGCTTTGGAAGTTTATGAGAATGTATATACGGAGTATGAAAGGCTTCTTGAAAAGAAAGAAACTTTGAATAAGGAAAAAGAAGATGTAATGAAACTGATTGAAGAGATAGAGCTGAGCAAGAAGAACATCTTCATGAAGACTTTTGCAGTCGTCAATGACATCTTCAAGGAATTCTTTGTCAGACTGACAGGAAAAGGACAGGCATATCTTGAGCTTGAGGATCCTGAATCTCCGTTCGACGCCGGGGTTGAAATTAAAGTAAAGCTCAGTGCAAAGAAATTCATGGATATTAAGAGCCTGAGCGGAGGGGAGAAAACATTGACAGCATTGGCTTTTATATTCTCTATACAAGAGCACGATCCTGCATCGTTCTATATCTTGGACGAGGTAGATGCTGCCCTTGACAAACACAACAGCGAAAAACTGGCGCAACTGGTCAAAAGCTACTGTAACAGGGCACAGTACATTGTCATTACGCACAATGACGCAGTGATATCAGAAGCAAGCAATCTGTACGGAATCAGCATGGATGAGAACGGAATCAGCAATGTAACATCGCTAGAATTATGAATTCTTAAATTGTTCGTCTATCAGATCTGCTGTGGTTGTCCAATTAAGATATTTAATGGTTTCCTGCGCATTCAAACTGAGGCTTTTTGATAGGTCCTGATTGAAAATCAAATTGCAGAGTTTACTGACAAGATCCTCTACGTTTTTTCTCTGGAAGAACAAACCGTTATGATTTTCCTTCAGATATGAAGAAACGCTTCCCACATCTGTTGCTATTATCGGCAGACCGCAGGCCATGGCCTCCATTGTTGCCAAAGAACTTGTCTCTGTCAATGAAGGCAGCACAAAAACATCCATTGCTTTTAGATAGTCCTCAACATTATCCACATTTCCGGTTATGATCACATCATTATTGAAAATTTTTTTATATTTTTCAGGTCCGTCACCCACGATTAGCAGTGCGATCTCCCTCTTGAGCTCTTTCTTTAGTTTCCTGAAAGCCTTGTATAGGGTGTGCAGATCCTTTTCCAGAGCGATCCTTCCTGTATAGCCTATCACATATTTTTTTTCAAGCTTTAGTTTGCGTTTTGCAGATAATTTTTCTTTTCCTGAAGCAGGCCTGAACCTGTTTGAGTCTATGCCTAAAGGAACAATCACTTTTTTTGAATTAAAACCAAGTTCTGAAAGCCTTTCTTTGATCTTCATCGAAGGAACCAGAATGGCGGCAGAACTGTTATAATATCTCCTGAGGGCGTGCAGCGTGATCCTGCGATAAAGTTTCCCTATGTATTCTGGAACCTTGATGCTTTGAGTGACAAGATCCCATTCCTGGCAGTGAGTATAGATGTAAATCGGTTTTTTGTATTTTTTGGCATAGTGCATTGAAAGCAGTCCGATTGCGCCGCAGCTGTTGATCCAGACGATTTCTGCGCTTTTGATCGCGTTCTTTATAAGATTCAGTTTAGGTTTTGTGGGGGCGTAATCTGCAATCTTAAAATTAAAAGAAGGGATTTTTATGGTATTGACGTTGCCGTTGCCTATCTTAAATCCATTCTCTTTTCTGTGCGGGACCAGGAGGGAAATGTTATATCTGTTTTCCATCAATGGAATAATCTCTTCTAGGAATCTCACCAGCCCGTTTTTTTCAGGCAGAAACCTGTCGCTAGCTATCAATAAATTCTTCATTGTATCTTATAAAATCTTTCTGCATATTTGCATTGGTTGAAAATGCCGTGGATGATGGCCCTTGCATATACGCTCCACAGCAAAGGTATGATTGCGTTGATGAACTGGCTTTCAAAGCATTCCAATGCCTTGATTTTCGTGCTGAATGTGTCTGTAATGTCAACATACAGTCTTGGAAGGCCCCTTTTCCTGAAATTCCAGAGATTCCAGACATCATATACATAGACTTCTCCTTTGTATTTTGTCTTTTCTATTACTTCTGTTGTTATTTTGTAAATGTCCCTGTGGCAGGTGTGGGGATCGTCCGGGTTGTGCGTGAAAATCTTGCAGGGTTTGTATTTGTTCATCAGTTTGATTATTCTAGGCATAAGCTTCTTTTTATTGAACCCTTCATAAGTCTTGCTTTCTGGAAGGCCGAAAAAAATCACGTCATTACAGCCCAGCACCTTGTTTGCTTCAAGGGTCTCTTTCATCCTCATCTCTGCAACAATCTGTTTCTTGTAGTGAGGATGGCTGCCTTCGCCTATGGTGAAGATAAGAGTGACTATGTTATAGCCCTGTTTTGCATATTTTGCCAGAGTGCCCCCTGGCCCGAATACCTGATCGTCTGAATGGGCGCAAAACACCATGATGGTTTCTTTTTTCATTTTGTCTTGATTTGAACCGCATTTTATATATAAAACCTATTGTATTTTCCGTTATATTTATATACCCCTAATTCTTTTGAAAAAGACACGGTGAGAGGTGAGGAAAAATAGATAAAAAGAGGCTGTGCTTACTGGTTTTAGTCCTGTTCACTTTTCTGATCAGTATAGGTTTGGCAGGAGCGACTTCTGTAGAATTTGGGCTGAGAAACTTTTATGAAGCAAACACTATGAATTTCACTATAGATGTAGATAATCTTTTCAGTTCTAAGATAATAAATGAAGTTGAAATAACAATGCCTGAATTTTCAATAGTGGCAGTAG
>WJKV01000089.1 GCA_014728875.1 Candidatus Woesearchaeota archaeon
CTTTTCCGTGCCTCAAAATCTGCGCCTTGCCGAACTTGAACTGTGTCTTGTAATTGCTTCTATGATGAAGCTTCGGGTTCTCGTGCAGGTTAAAGAACTTGTTTCTTCCCAGCCTCACATAAGCAGGACCTTTGTCTTTTGTACAGAACCGGATTATCTGCGCTGTCTCGTGCGCATCTGCAGGAACAAGAACCTTCATATTCCCAAGAGTCCGCATGATGCTTATGTCTTCTATTGCATGATGTGTCGCGCCGTCTTCTCCGACAGTGACGCCGCAGTGTGTCGCACAGATCTTCACATTTGAATCGTTATAGCAGATGGACTGTCTTATCTGGTCCAAAGCTCTTGTTGATGCGAAAACTCCAAAAGTCGAGACAAAAGGCTTTTTACCGCAGGATGCCAATCCTGCTGCAGCACCCATCATGTTCGCTTCTGAGATGCCCATCTCAAAGAAACGTTCTGGGTGCTTTTTTGCGAACAGCCTGGTCCTTGTTGATTCTGAAAGGTCCGCGTCCAATACAACAACATTCTTATCTTTTAACGAAGCCAGAGTTTTTCCGTATGCATCCCGTGTTGCGATCTTTTTTATCATTTTTATTCCAGTTCCTTTAATGCAATAACCAATTCCTCGTCATTCGGCGCCTTGCCGTGCCATTCCACCTTGTTCTCCATAAAAGAGACGCCTTTGCCTTTGATCGTGCGCGCAATAATGACAGTGGGTTTGTGATTTTTTCTATGCTGTGCAGCTTCGAACGCTGCGATTATCTGCTTGTAATCATGACCGTCGATCTCAATGACATTCCAGTTGAATGCCTGGAATTTTTCTGCAATAGGCTCTGTGTTCATTATGTCTTTTGTGAACCCGTCTATCTGCAGGCCGTTGACATCTACAATAGCTATGAGATTGTCAAGTTTGTAGTGCGCAGCAGAAAGCGCAGCTTCCCATACCTGGCCTTCGTCGCATTCGCCGTCGCCGAGCATTGTATATATTGTGTTCTTTTTCTTGTCGAGCATGCAGCCGAGTGCCATCCCCACTGCTCCTGAGAAACCCTGGCCGAGACTGCCTGTTGAGAATTCAATCCCGGGAGTGTCAAGCCTGCTCGGATGCCCCTGCAGAAACGAATCTATCTTCCTGAATGTCAACAGCGCCTTGTGCTTGAAATAGCCGCAGTCTGCCAGGACAGCATACAATGCAGGACAGGCATGGCCTTTTGAAAGGACAAAACGGTCCCTGTCTTCTGCCTTCGGATTCTTGGGATCATGCTTCAGGAAACCATAATACAGGCATACAAGAATGTCAATCGCGCTCAAGCTTCCGCCAGGATGGCCGCTGTTTGCAGAATGGCACATGATAAGAATGTCTTTTCTCATGTCTTTGGCTTTCTTCTGCAGTTTCTTTATGTCCTTTGTAAGCCTGAAACGAACTATGTCTATCACCCCTAACGCGATGAAGATTAACTCATAGAATTCGTTAATCTACCACCTCTTTAATTTAATTAGATATACTTGCGGTATATAAGCTTTTTCGTTAGATTTTTATACAACAGCATCTTTAGGATTCATTATGAGAAAAACCATATTCATAATTGTTCTGCTGGCAGCAGTAGGATTCTTGTTCCTTACAAACTGCACGCAGGAAACAGAGCAGCCATTGCCTGAGGAGCCTGTCATGCCGCCTGCTCCAGAAGAGCCTGCAAAGCCGGGGCTGGACGACTGCATCTGCACTATGGAATATGCTCCTGTGTGCGGGGTGGACGGAAAGACCTACAGTAATGCATGCTTTGCAGGATGCGCTAATGTAGAGATCGCGTATGAAGGCGAATGCTAGTAGAATTCGACTGCGACAACATCCCTGTCAATTTTCTTTGCGCTATTTTTCAGCTTGTCTGTCAAACTGCTTTCAGCTTTCATTATCTGGCCCAATCTGTCTATTATCTGCCTGAAGAATCTTATGATGTCGCCTTCTGCAAGATTGGATTTGGAAAGAAGTTTTTTGAATTCGCATCCTTCGCTCCAGGAACGCACAAGATCGTCGACAAGCGCAAGATGCTTCTCCTTCAGCCTTTTCCTTATCAGCTTGTTGCTCATGTCCACCTTGACCTTCGGATGTTTGATCTTTGTATAGAACTTGTCTGCCCTTCTCGGCTCGTAGACTATCGCGCCCAGCAACACATTGATGTCTGTCTCTGAAAGCCTGTTGAATGTGCCGTTGAACAACAGCTCTCCGAGCAGCAGTTCGTCGGCATACAATCTTGCTGCGAATCTTCCCTTTGCTGTAAGCCTGTTGGTCCTCTTGTCTATGTAATCGTTCTTTGTAAGTTTTCGTTTCAGGTTATTGAAGCTGGCCATTATCCTTACCTGTCTCTTGCGCTTTTTCCTGAGCATGTAATAGCCGAAGTTCTGCTTCAATATCTCCTCTATCTTATAATCGTCATAATTGTCGACCAGATTCAATACCATGTTAGGGGACAAAGAGAACTGGCTGACTATAGGCTCTACGTCCTTTGTCGTGATAGAGATTATTTTTGGAATATCGTCATAGCCTTTGTCGACCATCGCGAAAACAAAACCCTGCTTGTCGATTCCCCTTCTTCCTGCCCTTCCTGCGATCTGGTAATATTCCTTGCTGTAAAGGTACCTGAAGGTCCTGCCGTCGAATTTTCTCAAGGACTGGAGGCAGACGCTTCTCGCAGGCATGTTTATCCCTACTGCAAAGGTCTCAGTTGCATACAGCACAGAGATCAAGCCCCTGCTGAAAAGGATCTCGACAAGCTCTTTCGCCATCGGCAGTATGCCTGCATTATGCGTGGCGATGCCTCTGACAAGCATGCTTCTCAGGTTCTGCATTGATCTCATGCTCCTGAATTTTGCAGGGATTATGGCATTGTATTCTTCTATTATCTCTGCTTTTTCCTGGTCACTGGTGAAGTCAAACTCTTTTGCGCACTCAAGACCGTTCTCCCAGCATTGTTTCCTGCTGAAAGTGAAGAATATGGTGGGAAGCATGTCGTTCTCCTGCAGATATTCCACAAGATAAAGATGGTTCGGAGGATTGGGTTTCGGCCTCAAGGATCTTTTCTTGACCTTTCTTTTTCTTGCCTGCAGCATCCTGTAGTTCTCTTCCATCTCAGCCATCCTCTTCAGTTCTCTTGCTGTTGTAACCCCTGCTTCATTGTCAAACAGGAAATGCTGCAACGGAACAGCCCTCTTGTCGCAGGTCACAACATCGACCTCGTGGCCTTTTATGTCGCGTATCCACTGCGAAAAGACTGCTGCATTGGGTATGGTCGCAGACAGGCAGAGGAAACGCACTGTTTTCGGGCTGAAGATGATGCTTTCCTCCCAGACAGTCCCTCTTTCAGGATCGTTCATGAAATGGACCTCGTCAAATATAACATAGCTCAGGTCAGGCACAATGCTGTGCTCCAGAAGCATGTTCCTGTAGACCTCTGTCGTCATTATCAAGACAGGCGCCCTGTCGTTTATCACAACATCGCCTGTGAGGATGCCTATCTTGTCCTTGCCGTATTCATGGATGAAATCCCTGTACTTCTGGTTGCTAAGGGCCTTGATAGGGGCAGTATAGATGACTCTCTTCTTTTCCTTGATGCTCTTGTCGATTATGTAGTCTGCGATCAAGGTCTTTCCTGTACCTGTCGCTGCACTGACCACAACAGAATGGTTCTTTTCAATAGAATGTATTGCATCTTCTTGAAAAGGGTCTAATGTAAATTCTTTGTATTTCAATCAAATACCCCCTATTAAATCTTCTTTTTCAATAATTTGTCTATTTCGTCTCCGATGTCTTTCATCTCTTCTTCCAGCTTTCCAAGATTCTTGCCTTGCTTTTCGAACTTCTTGAGCTTGACTCTTTTCATCAATCCTAATCTGGGTTTCTTTGGTTTTTTCTTTTTTGCTGGTTTAAATTTCTTTTTCTTAACTTTCTCGGCTCGCTTTTTCTTTATCTTTTTTGGTTTCTTTTCTTTTCCATACTTTGTCATGAACGCAGCTGCAAGCTCTTTTGTCGGGATCTTCGGCTTTGCTTTTATAGTTTTCTTCTTCTTTATCCTTTTTGGCTTTGGTTTTGCCTTTGTCTTTACAGGCTTGATCTTCCTCGGCGGCTTACGCAGTGTTTTAGGGGCTTTTTTCCCGTATCTTGCAAAGAACGAGGTCGCAAGCTCCCTTGTCGCTACTTTTTCCTTCAGACGATGCAGCCTCATTTCATACAATACAAGCAGCAGTATAAGGAGCAGCAGAAGCGGTATGAGCCACCATAAGAAACTGAAGCTGACTTCTTTTTCTTCTTCGATTATCCCAGGCACTGCCTCTTCCTCTACCGCGGCCGGCAGTGCTTCTACCTTTGGTTTCTCTTCAACTGTGATGTTCGCAGGTTTTGCATGCCTTGGGACTTTTGTCGGCGGCTTCACTGGTTCTTCCTCGACAGCCGGCGCTCTTTGGTACGAGTAATAGCCTGATCTGCTGCCTCCGCCTCCTCCGCCTCCTGTCGGACCTGCAGGCGCTGGCGGTGCAGCTGGCGGTGCAAGCGGCGGTGTCAACTGCACAAGAGTTATTTCAGTGTCTGTCGTTGACAGATTTGCTCCTGTAGAATTCTGATAAGTAAGATTTACAAAATTTGTGAGATTTGTATTGTTGGCCATTGATGAATTGACTCTTACATTGATTGTGACCGTGCCGGATTGATTTACTGAAAGATTGCCGATGATCCATGTATTATTGACAGTAGGATCGTCGGAAGCAGGTGTCGAATTTATGAATGTAACATTTAGGTCATAAGTATCTGTGATTGTTACATTTGTCACGTTTGTTTCTCCATTATTATTGTATGCTATCGTGTAGGTCAGGACGCTTCCATTGGTCGTAGGATCTGCGCTGTCTGCCTTGACCACTGTTACATTGGAAACAGATTCCCCAGCACTATAGTTCGTGAAATGCGTGACCTGGTACTTATAGGTCGTACCTGTGTAACTTTGTTCGGTACAGACTGATGCAGGGCAGTTTATGAAGCTGCCGTCGTCCTCGAAATCAACAATCGGTTTTGGATCAGCAAACAATAAACTATAGAAGGTCAGATCCGCACTCACATTTAATCCCGGAGCGTTCGAACTGTTCACGAAGATGTATTTGTTCGAGAATGCAATGTCTTTCATCAGATCTGTCTGGACCTGGTTCAGCAATGTTGTGAAATTTATCTTTCCGTGTGTTGTATTCTCGAAAGTAATTCCTGCCTGTGAGAATCTGTAATTTTGCGCAAAGGAATCAATGAACTGCAGATTATTGGACAACGAGACGTTCAGATCTTCAGCTGAGCTGCTTGTAGATGTCGTTCTGGTCAATATTACATCATCAGAGTCTATCAAAAAGATTCCTTTAACTCCTGAACCGTTGACGAGACTATCTAGAACATCTACACTGCTGGAATTAATAAAGTAGAAGCCATGGTTTCCAGCAGGATTTATTGTGATATTTTTAAGAACAGTGCCTGATGCATTGCCAAGTTCTACTCCATTCCAGCTGGTTCCGCTGCTTAAGGAACAATTCGAGAAAGTATTATTAAATGAATCATAGACATCAAATCCATTAAAGGAAATGCTGCCGGACACCCTTATATTCGTGAAAAGATTATTATGTGATTTGTCTGCAACCTGTACTCCATGATTCCAGCTGTTGGATTGAGTATTGTTGGTTAAATTATTATACATAGAATTATCAAGATAATAACCGCCAGATGTACTTTGTATGGCAGTATTATTTACTATATTATTATAGAATGAATAGAGAAGATAATAGTCGTAATCATAATTGCTATTCCCTACATTATTCCTTATAAGTGTAAAGTTGGAGCGATTCAAGAGGATGCCTTCATTTTCCTGGAAGATATAGTTATCCAAAATTTGATTATTATTTGACAAAATCAAATGCACGCCATACAGGCCGTCGTCGCGCATTGAATTATTCCTAATGATATTATTATGGCTGGTTTCCACCCTAAACAGATCCAAACCATTATTATTACCAGTATTGTTGTATAGCGTGTTATTGTTAGCACCACCATAAAGATTGAAGCCTGCCAAACCAGATCTGTTAGCATGATTTTCTATCAGTCTGTTGAAACTAGAACCGGATGTAAGATTAAAACCTGCAAGGTTTGTCCTGCTCGCAGTATTGTTTGTAAGATTATTATAATTCGAATTGATGAGCAGCAATAAATGATCTGCAATTCCTCCATATGGGAAAGATGTAGATCTTCTTTTATGAAGATTATCATACAGCCTGTTATTATCAGAATTGATCAGGGTTATGCCTCTGCCTTTTGAACTGCCCCATGCACCAACAACATACCAAAAGAATCGTCCATTGATAGTATTATTATATACGCTATTTAAATCAGATTCATACAAGAATATCTGGTCCGCAGAATTATTCAATACATCATTATTAAATACGAAACTATTATTGGTATAATTCAATTGTATTCCATATGTATAATTATAAATTTCACAGTTCCTTATTGTTGCATTATCCTTTGACAATGCACTAACAGCAACGGTTCCTGATATATTCTGCCCCTTGATCAGATGATTTGAACAGTCCAAATAAATATCATCGGTTGTCAAATTGAAACAATTCGCACCAAAATCCCTGTCCTCAATCAAAGTCATGCTTCTTCCCAGATTTCCGCAGCCTTTAATCGTCAGGTTGGTGGAATTCAACGGAGATGTCTCGTTCGAGGTTCCGTCGCCTCCGAACACCTCGCATGTCCAGTTCTCTCCTATGTGTGTTGCTGAAGGAGAGACTGTTGAAACAAGAGATAAAGTGTTGTTGCTGATGACTGTACTTCCTGAAAGACCGGGCACAATAACCGTGTTGTTGTACCAGTTATAGAAAGCTGTTATGGACAGGTTGTTGTCATCAATAATCCTTGCATAACAATTCAGGCTTTCTTCTGTGAAATTTGTAAGGTAAGTGGAATTAAGTATGACCTGCTGCGTGCTTGGAGGTACAGGCGAAGCATTCGCATTCATAGGGCCCCAGTCTGTCACATTGCCTGTGATATTTCCATAAATAGTGATTCCGTCTGTCTGCAGTCCGTATGGATATTGCGCGCCTGTGTCTGCAAAACCGTCTGCATTGCTGTCATAGATCTGCCATTGCTGTATGTCATCCCACGCGTTTCCTTCAGCTGTAAAGCCTGCTGCTTTTGCCCCGTTTGTCCTGTTGAAGCTGTTGCCTACTGCATCAGCATGCGCGTGAACTATCTTGCTTCCTGTGAAATTGTTAAAGTAGAATATGTTTCCGGTCGAAGTTCCGGTCACATTCACGCCGATATTGTTAGAATTTAAAGTATTGTTAGTTATTGTATTGTTATCAGAACTTTCAATAGTTATTCCGCCTGCGTTATTTGCCAATAAAGTATTATTATGTATCAAGTTAAAGTAAGCCATATTATCCAGGAGAATTCCGCTTCCTGCAGGAGGGGGGCCCGCCCAAGTTCCTTGATTTGAGTTTGCAGTGTTGAATGTGATATTATTGTTATTTGCTTCATCCAATTGGATGCCGTCCTTGCCGTTCAGGTTTGCAGTGTTGCCTGACATAACCGTGTAATTCGTCCTGAACAATTCCATACCATTATTGTTGATATTATTGGATGCAGTATTATTGAATACAAAGCTGTTAGTTGTATATTCGAGAATTATTCCGCCTCTTCCGCTGTTCTGTGCGAGATTGAATTCTATTGTATTATTATCTACACCATATGTTCCTATTCCATCCAAAGTATTTCCATTTGCCGTATTGTTCTGGACCCTGACATCATCAGAATTATTTATCAATATTCCGTCTACATTATTCTGATTTACAGTATTGAGAATAACAGTATCACTAATCGAATTATATACATGAATTCCATGATAGTTTGATGTTGCAGTATTATTTTTGATTATAATCTGGGAACTGAATATAACATTGATTCCATTCTGAGTATTCCCTGTAACCCTATTGTTTTCTATCTTGTCCAATGTACCTGGGCCGCCGCCTCCTATAGGAGATTCGACAATATTAATGCCGTGGATCGAGTTGCCAGAGACAGAATTGTTAGTGACATTTGTAGAGTCGGTCGTGTTCAAGACAATACCGCTGAGTGTATTATTATATATTGTATTATTCTCGATCAAAACGTCCTGTGAAAGATATAGATGTATACCGTTCTGCGTATTGTTGAAAACCTCGTTGTTCCAGATCCTGTGAAAGAGCAAGTCATCTGTACTGAGGAACTCATCGCCTAACAGCATACCCTCTGTACATTCATATATCCTGTTATCTGAGATATTATGATAACTATTGTCATCTGTCAGCCTGATACCTGCACTAAATGGAATGGATCCTGCAATGTGATGAATAGTGTTGTTTGCCACCCTGATATTATTTCTGCTTGGCTGGTGCATAATAATTCCGTTACCATCAGAATTAAAGATAGTATTGTTGATTATGGTTGTATAACTCTGCTCTATAGTCATGCCTTTTCCATAGACTATAGATATCTGATTAAGATCTATCAAATTATTAGAACCTCCTCGGATGTAGATTCCTGTCGAACTCTGGGACCGGCTTGACACATTAGTTATTGTATTTCCCCTGAATACATTGTCATTTGATGTTTTTGTGCTGCCTTCTCCATAGCCCACATAGATGCCGACAACCCTGGTAAAGCCTGAAGCTGTTCCATTCAATAATGTGTTGTTCTCTATGGTGTTGTTATCTCCATCAACAGAGATTGCATAAGGGATAGTGGATGTTGTTGAAGTGTAATTATAGATAGTATTATTTATAATCCTGTTGGAAGCAGTCGTCTCTTCGAGGAAAATGCCTCTTCGCACGTATTCTATATAGTTATTGCTCACATTGTTCAAGTAAGAATCAATGAACCGTATTGCGTGTGTCGTGCAGTTCCACAAGCTGTTGTTTCTAATGATGCTTTCATTCGTCTCATTGAACAGGATACAGGTGGTCGCGTTCTCTATTATGCTGTTCTCGATGATCGTTCCTACTGCCGGATCGCTGTCAATGTCTTTAACAAAATTGGCTATTGTACAATTTGTAATATTCACATTGCTCGCGTTCTGTATCTTTATGCCTATCCCGCTGCCATTTCCTGTTATGCTGTATCCGTCACAGTCAAAGGCGACTCCGCTCGTGTTGATAATCAATGCAGTTCCATTACAGTTAAGGTTTTGCTGCAATGTACTGTTTGATGTTATTGTCTGGCCACACGCTACTGCAACATCCTGCGAACTGAAAGCAGTGAAATGCGATACATTGTACTTGTATGTCGTGCCGACATAACTTTGTTCAGTGCAGACGTTCGAAGGGCATGCTGTGAAAGTACCGTCGTCTTCTGGATCATAGAAAGGATCAGGATCCGCGGCTGAAATTCCGTAAAAAGTAAGATTTGCGCTGATATTGAACTGCGGCTGGCTTGTCTGGTTAACGAATGTGTTGTTGGTTCCTATCTTTATGTCTGAAGTAGAATTGCCGTAAAGATTGCTGCCTGCTGCGCCTGTGAAGAAAGCCAGAAAATTAAGAACGCCCGCGCTGCTGTTTTCCACTGAAAGATTCACGCGGCTGGAATCAGGAGCTAGAGGTCCGGATGTTCCAAGCTGGTAATTAGCAATCGGCTGGTCAATCAAATATATCGTCTCGTATAACGGCAAAAAAACCGCTGAAAATTTCTGCGCAACAATATCGTTGACACAGCGGGAGAATGTATTGTTTATGTAAGTCGTATTAAATACTGTATCTACAAGATACGTTCCTCTTGTGCAGTTATCTATGGTGTTCTCTATTAGAGTGCTGTCACGAGAATTTGTCTGTATCTTAACGCCGTCTGTAAAATTCCGCAAAGTGCAGTTCTCGATTCGGGATTCGTTATAATTAGAGATAAAAACTCCGCTTCCTGTTCCGTTCCCAGTTACAGTATAGCCTTTACAGTCAAGGGTGATGTTGTTCGCGCCTATGGTGAAGCAGGTGCCCTGCGAACTTAGATTCTGTGTCAGATTGGTGTCAGATGTCAGGGTCTGGCCGCAGGCAACACCTTCCTGCGAACTGAAAGCAGTGAAATGCGATACATTGTACTTGTATGTCGTGCCGACATAACTTTGTTCAGTACAAATAGAAGGAGGACACAAAACAAAAGTTCCGTTATCATTTATATCGTAATATGGAGTAGGATCAACAAAACTGATGTTATAGAAAGTCAGGTTCGCGCTCTTGTTCAGATTGGAATTTGCAGTTGAATTCACAAATATGCTGTTGTTGCTCACTATCATATGATTTGTCAAATTTCCGCCAGAACCGCCAACCATTGAAGTATATCTAAGTATGCCGTGCGGAGAAATTACTATAAAAAAAGCACTTCCTGGATTTAAAAGACCTCCTGGCGTAAAATCATATGTATCAATCGATTGGTTTATGAAATAAATCCTATTATTGTAAGGAAGACTAAGCGCGACATCTGTAAAAGATGCAAGATCATCCGTATTGTTCATTGTATTATTAACAAGAGTAAGATTAAAGACATTATTGCGTTCTGTTACGCCTTCTGAATTATTTGTTACTGTATTATTTTGCAAAGTTACATTCATATAAGCACTACTTACCAAGTAAAAACCTCTTGAGAAGTTTCTAACTTTACAGTTCTTAACCAGAACATCTGTTATGCCGCCAACAATGTATATGCCGTTTCCACTGCCATTGCTTGTAATCGTATAACCATTACAATCAAAAGTAACTCCACTAGTGTTTATTCTGAAACAGTCTCCTTGTGCAGTAACATTATTATAAAGGCTTAGATTCGTTGTTATGTTCGCACAATCAGACTGTCCAGCAGGATTCATCGGACCCCAGTCTGTTACATTCCCGCTTACATTTCCAACTGTTCTTCCGCCAGGCTGCAGTCCATACGGATAATCAATTCCTGCGTCGCCAAAACCATCATTATTAGTGTCAAATATGTCAAACAAGCCTATATCTCCCCACAGATTTCCCTGCGGAACGCCCGCGACTGTCGTGTTAAAGCTGTTGCTGCCTGCACCGGTCAAATCCTCTGCAAAAGCGAATAAAGTCCTCGTGCCGTTTGAAATATTGTTGTAATAGACAGTGTTGTTCCAGCTTCCATTATAGATGCCCACGCCGATGCTGCAGTTATAGATGGAGTTGTTCTTCACAACATTGTGCTTCGAGGCGTTCGTTATGTTCACACCAACCTGACAATTGGAGATGTTGTTGTTGTTGACGAGCGTATTGTTGGTAGAGTCTGCAACAAGAATACAATTGGAAGCATTCGCAAAAGTGCTGTTTTCGATCGTGATGTTGAATGAAGGATCTATCTCTGCACAATCAGTAGTTACGCCTTCAAAAACAACGTTTTCGCTGTCCACTACAAGCAGACCGCATTCTCCGTTCTGGCCTTTGGGCGTTATTATATCTGTTCCTGAGCCTCCTGAAACTTCAACAATTTCTATCGCATTGCCAAGGTAAACATTGTTATCAGAGACCTGTATATTGTCCAGATCAATAGGCCCTGTCCTCAATCTTGCTGGAGGCGGAGGAGGAGAATCATCATCGGGTTTTGTCTCATCTATCCGGCCATTAGTCAAGGTTATTGTTCCGTCCAGATATAGGCCTTCTGATACATCATTACCATCAAAAATAAAATCAGTGAAAGCAAAAGTGGAACCTGCTGGCGCATTAATTAGGTCATTATCAGAATTTCCTTCTATCTTATCCTTAGTTACATCATCTCCATCGAATGTAAAGGATGTTGCACCGCCTGTGATGCTTACAGGAATTCCAATACCTGAAGCAATAACAGAACCACCAGTTATAGTAATCGAACCAATTGCATCTATACAATTGCCGTCTATACAAGAAATATCTACATCGTTAATTGCGGTATTAGAGGTTCCTGCAGTCATTTCTATACCAGGATCATTAACTCCTGATGCTTCTACTAGACCTGGACCAACAAAATTAGTTCCAGTTACGCCGTTAAGATAGACAGCAGCAAATGTTAATCCGTCATCTGGAGAACTTGAAGTTATAAAAAAACCATTGAATACTATATTAACATTGTTGTGAAGAACAGTGACGCATGGCCCGCCAGATCCTGCACCGTTCAGATTGCTTACAAGATTCACCACTTCTCCATCTACCACAGTTGTATAACAAGCCCCTACATCTGTCTGCGCTTCAAAATCTCCGCCGAAATCGAATTCTTCTGACTGTGCGCCGACTCTTAATGTGAATTCCGGAAGCAGGAAATCCACTAACGGAACTGTTAGCTCGATTGTCTCTCCTGGCGCTGCATTTGTTGTCGATAATGTATAGTCTGTTATTCCAATTACGGCAACAGGCTGGCTTGTTTCAGAATCGTGATGGTATTTTATTGTTACATCTGATTGTGTTCTTATCAGATCTTCAAAGATAACATCAAATTCAGGATCATCTTTTGTCTTGAATGCAATATTCTTAACAGCTTCTTTGTCAAACAATCTTTCGTTTCCATAAAAGAATCTTTCATTTGACTGTACTTTGTTTGGAAATTTGATTTTCTTTATTGGTTGCTGCGCGGGCTGCTGTTCTGGCAGCGGTTCTTCTATCTGCACCTGCATGTCGAATTGGTCTGGTGCAGGGGGCTGTTCTTCTGGCTGTTGTGCAGGTTCTGGAGTCGGTTCTGGCTCCAGCGCAGGTTGTTGTAATGGTTCTTGTGCGAACTCGCTGTAAGTTACATCTTCTATGTAGAGTGTTGCGTCCTGTACTTCTATCTCCAGCCGTATGTTGTTTGTTGCAAAAGAATGCGAGCAGGAATCCAAGCAGGTCGAAGAGAATTGCTGGAGATCCAACAATTCGTCTTCAGTAAGTTGCGTAGGTAGGTTGAGGACCTGCTTATCAAAAATCAAAGAACGTGATTGCCCGTCGTCTGCGTAAACGCGGATAGTGCCGGGACCCTGGACAGCGCCTGAGATGCTTATTGATGCAGGAACAGTTGCAAGTTCCAAATCAAGATATGAATCTGATGAATAAAGTTTGTTGATCGCGATCGAATGTGCGTCTGTGACAGCCATTCCTGTCAGACCAAGATTATCATTGCTTATCAAGATAATCGCGCCTATGAACAATAGCATGAATACTATTAGAAGAATTACTAATTGCTTTCTCACCTCTGTTTTTAACATCTATCCTCAACCTACCTACTGTGGAAATCAACAATTTATAGTATTTAAATGTATCGGAGATTTTTGCTTGATCTATTCTTCAACCTCTTCTTCAATTATTAAAGCACCAACATAACCGCATTTCTTGCATTTGTACTGGCCGAACTGGCCTCCCATATAGAATGTGATGTCTGTTGACTTGCAGACAGGGCATCGCTTGATTGTCTTTGCCTTTTTCATGGCACTGGAACAGCGGTCTTTATATATAAAATAGCTGTTTCCTGCTGATGCCTGAAACTCATGAATTCAAGCAGATTAAGGCTTAAACTGTTAATTTGAACATTCACTCTTCAGAAATAGTAACATTTAAATAATAGCGAAGTTTTATAGCTATAAAATAGGGTGAAAATCAAGAGTGATAATGCTTTTGGGGGTTTATTAAGATGGAAAGAGACAAGAAGACAAAGCTGATTTTGGCGATTGTTATTATTGTGGTTCTGGTAGCTGCAGCTGTAGCTGTTGCTTTAGTATTGACGAACCAGAGCGAGATAGAAGAAGAGATGATCGAGGAGACGCCCAGCGCTGAAGAGCTTGCAATGCAGCAGGCAATGGCAGAACTGCAGGCGCGGGAAGATGCTCTGAAAGCTCAATTAGAACAGATAAAGCAGGATGCAGCAAAGAAGGCTGCTGAAGAAAAGGCAGAAGAACAGAAAGAAACAGAAGAGCAGGAGCAGACAGAACAAGTTACTGACAATTACGGTCTATTGGAAGACCTTTCAAATTGTGATGCTGTGATCGCAGCTGCTGAAAATGCAGTTGATGATGCAGAAGATGAAGTGGACGATGCAAAAGACGATCTAAGAGATGAAAGAAGGGATCTTACAGAAGCTAGAAGCAAACTTGCACAGGCAGAAGCTGCATTGGCGACTGCAAGGGCAGGAAACTCCACACAGGCTGAAATAGACAGGCTGCAGGACAATGTGGATGATGCAGAAGACGATGTGGATGATGAAGAAGACGATGTGGACGATGCAGACGACGATGTCGATGACGCAGAAGACGACGAAGACGATGCAAAGAGAAGAGAAAGAGAGATCAGAAGAAGATGCACGAACAAGGCTGCATACAGCGCAGGAATCGACTTCACAAATCTGAACAAAGACAATTGCGCAGCTGCAGTCGCTGCTGCTGAGGACGCAGTCGATGCTGCAGAAGATGCAGAAGACGATGCAGACGACGATGTCGATGATGAGAGAGACGATGTGCGGGAAGCGCGAAGGGAATTGACAGATGCACAAGCTGCTTATACTGCTGCCCAGGCAAGAAACGCGACGCAATCTGAACTGGATTATCTTCAGGATGTAATCGATGATGCAGAGGACGACCTGGATGATGCAGAAGACGATGAAGATGATGCAGATGACGACCTGGACGATGCAGAAGACGCAGCAGATGCTGCAAAGAGAGAGCTGAGAAGAATCAGGCAGCAGTGCAGCGGATATTATTAAATTTCCTTTTTTTTCTTAATTTTAGGTGGACAGAGTGACTGATAAAAAATTGATGTTCGGCATAATATCTATAGTTATTCTAGCTGTTGCTGTATTGGCGGTTGCTTTTGTTGTAAAATATTCTCAAACCAGTGTTGATCTTGACAGCTTTGTCGAGCTAGAAACCCCTGAAGACAACCAATTCCAAGAGAACCTGCTTGAAATGCAGCAGAGCAACAAGGAACTAGAGAAGCAAATAATCGCCGAGCTTGAGAAACTCTATGCTCCGCCTGAAGAAGAACCAGCAGAGGAAGAGGAAGAACAAGAAGCAGGACAAGACATCACCATAGACCTGACAGACATAAGCTCTGAATTCGAGGGCCTGACAGTAGAGAACTGCGACCAGATGATAGAGCAGGCAGAAGACGAAGTTGACGATGCAGAAAGAGAGGAAAAAAGCAAAGAAAGGAGGCTCCGAAGGGAAGAAGATGATGTTGACGCGATAAAAAATGAGCTTGATGCGGCTGTAAATGCTACGCAATCTGAGATCAACAGGCTGCAGGACAGGCTGAGGGATGCTGAAGCAGATGCAGAGGATGCGGAAGACGAGCTGGACGATGCAGAGGACGAGACGAATGATGCAAAAGACAGGCTCAAGAAATTGAAGGACAGGTGCCAGCAGCTGAAAGAGATGGTTGCTGCAAAGGCTGTCGGCTATTCCAACCTGAACAAAGAAATCTGCGATATCCAGATCAAATCGCTGCAGGAAGACATTGACGAGGCAGAAGAAGACGAAGATGATGCACAGGAAGACCTGCAGAGAGAAAAAGAACAGTTGAGCACAGCAGAGACAGAGCTTGCAAATTACAAGATAAACGGAACGCAGACAGACATTGACAGGGCGCAGTTGCGAGTGGAAAGAGCGCTTGACGATGTGGACGACGCGCAGGACGACCTGGACGATGCAGAGAAACGGCTGGAGGACCTGCGGGACCATTTAAGAACCTTGAGGAACAAATGCGATGACCTGAGGTGAATTCTAAAATGAAAATGAAAACCTTCTTCATGACAGCAGTATTCTTGATCTTCGTGACAATAACACTGATAGGCGCAAGATTTTAGAGAAAAGTTTATATTGCATTGCTTTCTTTTTTAATATAATGAAAACCCGCATAGAGACATACAAGGGCAAGGACATGCCTGCACAGATATACAAGCGTATAAGCAAGATCTGGCAAAAGGAATTTACAGATGAAGAACCGTTAGAAGCTAAGAATCGGAAGCGTTTTGCAGACGATATTTTTTTTATAGTGCTTGATTCAAATAACAGGATTCTTTCTACAGGAAGATTGATTCCTATCAATATAGAATTTCTTGGAAAAGAGTATAAGATAATGGGAATAGGAGACATTGCTGCTGTCAAGAAAAGAAAAGGTCACGGAAAGATATTGATGACAGCAATACATAAGTATCTGGAAAGAACAAAGCAGACTGGTATCGGGTTTTGCAGTCCAAAAAATGCTCCTTTTTACATAAAATGCAATTTCAAGATTGCGAAAACCTTTGTAAAGAGATTCTACAAAAGAAAATCTAACGGCAAGATACAGAAAAGCAAATGGCAAGGCGCATATACCATCTATTTAGATGGAAAAAACAATTTGATGAAAAAGATTTTATCGCATCCAAGAACAAGAATCTATACTTCGCGTTTGCATTGGTAACTAGTAATTATACTTCTTGGGGATTTTATTGACCAGCCGTATGTTCTTTGCAGGTTTTGCTAGTTTGACAAACTTCTTTGTCTTTTTATAACGAGTAGATCTTTTTGCTTCGTATGTCAGCCAGACACCGTACTGCTTGTTGGCTGTTGTTGGTTCGCTGATCTCAAAGTTTCGGCCTTTCTCAGCAAGATGCAGTTTTTTTGACCTGAACAGGCGCATCTTTCCGTTCTGTTCATAGACAATGAATTTCACATCGGGCTTTGCTTTCTCTGCCCTTTTCTTTTTCTTTGCGCCGTTCCTGCTCATCCGGACTTCGCATACATCCCCGTCCTTGTCCAGGTAATACATGCAGCCGGGCTTTTTGCTTATCTTTGTCTCTGCAACAATGTCTTTGCCTTTTTCTTTTGCAGACTTGAACTTCTTGGCGATGGTGCAGCATACATTCCCATTCTTGTCAACAAAATAAAGAAAGCCGGATTTTCTTTTAACACCGGGCATCGCTATCTTTTTCGCTTTTGCCATTGGATAAAAATCCAGACTAGTATCTTATTTAAGCTTTTCTGTTTGTAGATGTGCGCAGCATGCTTCGCATTGCTTTTGACTGTTTTTCTGAATCTGTATTAATCAGCTGTAGATCTGACGGCTACACC
>WJKV01000090.1 GCA_014728875.1 Candidatus Woesearchaeota archaeon
GAGTAGAGAGAGACCCTATGCTGAAATCCCTGGCCGAAAAGAACTGTTATTTTGTTTACGATGAGAAAACACCGAGCGGTGTCATCCACATAGGAAGCGGCAGGGGCTGGATCATCCACGACGTGATTGCAAAGGCATTGAGGGACAAAGGAAAGAATGCGCGTTTTGTA
The DNA here is from genome assembly GCA_014728875.1 of Candidatus Woesearchaeota archaeon. Lineage (GTDB taxonomy): Archaea > Nanobdellota > Nanobdellia > Woesearchaeales > WJKV01 > WJKV01. Next base: position 171 of record WJKV01000090.1, read on the forward strand.
TTATCGAACGATGACATAGATCCTTTCGACAAGATGAACAAGGACCTGCCGGAAGAATATGAGAAATATCTCGGCATGCCTTTCATGGACATGCCCAGTCCTGACCCTAATTACAAAACATTTGCAGAAAAATACTTCATGGACTGCGTAAAGAAGTTTGAAGAGTTCGGCATAGAGTGCGACATAGAAAGCACAGGAGAGGAATACAAAAAAGGAACTTTTAATGAGACAATAAGGACAGCGTTGGACAATGCAGAAAAGATAAAACAGATCTACATTGATCTCTACGGTGCAGACACTGTCGGTGCGAACAGATTCCCGTTCAACCCCATCTGCGAGAACTGCGGAAGGATAGGCACCACAAACGTGACCAGATGGCTGCCAGAAGAAGAGATGGTCGAGTATGAATGCCTTCCTGATTTTGTGGACTGGGCAAGAGGCTGCGGCCACAAAGGAAAAAGAAGCCCATACAACGGCGGAGGAAAATTTCCGTGGAAAGTTGAGTGGGCGGCGAAATGGCCGTCGAAAGGCGTAATTGTAGAGCTTGCAGGAAAGGATCATTTCACAAAAGGCGGGAGCAGGACCTGCGCATGCAGGATAAGTGTTGATGTTTTCAAGTATCCTCCGCCGTATCCGAGCAAAGGATACAGAACAGGAAAAGGCTATGAATTCTTCCAGATCGGAGGAAAAAAGATGTCAACAAGCAAAGGAAGAGGCGTTGCTTTTGTCGACATTACAGAGTACGCGCCTGCGCAGATGCTGCGCTATCTGCTTGTCAAGAGCAGGCCGCACGCTGTTGTGGATTTCGATCCGTTCGGGACAAACGACTTGATTCTGCTTTATGACAGATACGACAGGACAGAAAGAATTTTCTACAATGTAGGAATAGAAGAACTGAATGAAAAAGAAATCGCAATGCAGAAAAGGATCTATGAACTTTCGCACGTTGGCCCTATTCCGAAAAAGATGCCGACACAGGTCGCGTTCACGCACTGCGCAACTGTCATACAGATAGCATTGACAGAAGAGAATGCAATTGAACTGTTGAAGCAGTCAGAGCATGTACCAAAGAACGCGACAGAGGATGAACTGGAATATGTGAAGGAACGGCTGAGGTTTGCAAAGAAATGGGTTGAGAAATATGCGCCGGATCAGTACAGGTTCCAGCTGCAGTCAGAAGTTCCTGTTGGGATAGTCTTGGATGCAAAACAAAAGAAAGCATTGAAGCAGATAAGTGTTTCCTTGAAAGCAAAAAAATACAAAGAGATCCAGGAACTGCATGACGAGTTCTACAATATCGCGCGTTATGTAGATCTGGAGCCTGCAGAATTGTTCAAGGCGGCTTATCTTGTCCTGATAAAAAAGGAGAAAGGCCCGCAATTGGCGAATTTCATCCTTACAATAGGCCAGGAAAAAGTCGCAGAGCTGTTTGAAAAGGTTTAAATATAGGTGAATCTCATTAATTCTTGAGGGGGAAATGGCAGAAAAGACAATACTTGGCTTATCTGAAAAAGTAACTGTTTTTGGCGACGGCACCAGCAAGAAGACAGTTGCCAGGATAGATACAGGCGCGTCAAAGAGCAGCATTGATGTAAGCCTGGCAAGCGAACTTAAGCTCGGGCCTATCTTGAAGACGAGCAGGATAAGAAGCGCGTCCGGCAAAGGCGTGAGGCCTGTGATAAAAGTAAGGCTCAAGATAAAGGACAAGACGCTCTCTGGATTCTTCACACTTGCGATAAGGGAGCACATGAACTACAAGATATTGATTGGAAGAAACATCCTGAAAAAAGGAGATTTTGTTATTGATCCTAAAAAATGATAAAAAAAGATCTGATGCGGGCGGCAGTAATAAGCTTGAACAGCGAATCAAGCAGAAGCCTGGCCAATGAGATGAAGAAGTTCTTTAACGAAGTGGATCACATAAGCCTGAAGGATGTGGAAGTCACAATGGCGAACAAGAACTTTGAAGTTCTGTACAAGGGAGAAAAATTATGCAAGTATGATTGCGTTTATGCAAGGGGAAGCTACAGGTATGCCTCTGTTCTCACTTCACTGACGAGCGCTCTTAAGGATTCGACATACATGCCGTTAAAGCCGCATTCCTTTACGATTGGCCATGACAAGTTTCTCACACAGCTGCATTTCCAGCACAAAAAGATCCCCATGCCAGAAGCTTATATCGCCGCTACAAGCGCAGCAGCAAAAAAGATCCTGAAGAAGATAAACTATCCGATCATGATAAAGGTTCCGCACGGCACTCACGGCAAAGGCGTTCTTTATGCTGAAAGCTATGCGAGCGCGAGCAGCATGTGCGACGCACTCACTGTCATGAACCAGCCTTTCATCATACAGGAATACATCGAGACAGGCGGCACAGACATAAGAGCTGTTGTCGCAGGAGGAAAAGTCGTCGCATCCTACAAAAGAAAGGCTGATCTGAGCGAGAGCAGGGCGAATTATCATGCGGGCGGCACAGGCGAACCTTATTTCTTGGACGCTGCAGAGCAGAAGATCGCAATCGAGGCTGCGAAAGCAATAGGCGCGGATGTATGCGCTGTCGATCTTGTAGTCTGCTCGACAAAAGGACCTCTTGTAATCGAAGTGAATCTTTCCCCTGGCCTGCAGGGAATAACAAGAGTGCTTAAGCAGAATGTCGCAGAAAAGGTTGCCAAGGCGCTGTACGAGAAAGCAAGAGCTTTCAAGGACAGGACGCAGAACGGAACCTACGGCCAGATGATAAAAGAGCTTGACGAATCAAGACTCCCGCAGCAGGAAATTATCTCCAATCTTGAGTTCAGGGGCAACAGGATTCTTCTTCCGAAAATCACAACAGATCTGTCCGGATTCAAGTCAGAAAAAGAATACCTGATAAAAGCGACAAAAGGAAAGATCCTGATCAGGGACGATATGTAGAGACCCGGGTCCTGTTTCTTTTTTCATCCTGATATTTTTCAGCCAGATTCAGGCCTTTCCTTAGCCATTTCAAACTTATGGGTTTTTCTGCAGGGAAGTAAAAGAACTTGTAGCTTGCAGCCAATGCCAGCAGCACATCATGATAGCATCTTCCGTTTTCAGGCGCTTTATCCTTAAGTGAACCGCTCGCAACAATCACAGAAGGCATCAGATAATTTCTGTCTCTGCAGGCACTGTGAATATCGCGGACAAGATCCAGACCTGTTCTGCTTGCTTTAAGGTCTAAGTCGGTAACCAAAACACTGGAAGGCACGCTTGTGAAATTCTGATAAGCGTCATCAGGACTGCCGAAGCTTCTAACTTTGAAACCGGCAACGTCAAGAACATTCTCTACTGCATTTCTGTGGTTGCAGTCATCATCGACGATGATTGCTGTCCTTGGCTCGCCGTACTCTTTTGTGCTCCATTCAAGGTCCAGCATTCCGTCTTCCCCGATTGCTACTCTCTTCATTCTCATCATATCGTGTATTACTCTGCCCACCCTGTGTGCGTTCTCTGCAATGACAGAAAGATTTCTCTCTATTCTTTCTGGAATATCTTCAGATTGAATCAGGAGATCTGAATACCCCAAAACAGAAGTCAATGGATTGTTTATTTCGTGGCCGAGCAAGGAACAGACTGCTCTCGCCACCTCAAAATCACGCCTGGCTAGATAGTCTTTAATCGTAGGCATTTGCTTTACTAGCTGCTCTATGCTTTCAATCTTTGTGATGCTGGGTTTTTCATAAGCTTTCATTTTTACGAATATATTTGAGTTTTGGCATTATATTTATAAAGCTTATCCTTCCTGCGTTATAATCCCTGCTTTGTGATTACATCCATTTTTATATATGGGAGCAGTATACCTTTTCCTATGATAATCAACTCGATAAGGCTGGAGAACATCCGCTCGTATGTGAATGAAAAGATAGAGTTCACAGACGGGAATGTGCTATTGGCAGGCGATATCGGAAGCGGAAAAAGCACCATACTTCTTGCGCTCGAGTTTGCCTTGTTCGGCCTGTCAAAAGGCGTGTTGAGCGGAGAAGCCCTGATGCGGAAAGGAAAAAGAGAAGCCAGTGTAGAGGTAAATCTAAACATAGGAGAAAAACAGCACATAATAAGACGCACTTTAAAGAAGACGAGCGACAGGATCTCCCAGTCATCAGGCTACATCGTTGCTGACGGTGTCAAGAAAGAAGGCACTGCACAGGAGCTGAAAGCCAGCATCCTGAACTTATTGAACTATCCCCAGGAGATACTCACAAAGAAATCATTGATCTTCCGCTATACAGTCTATA
>WJKV01000091.1 GCA_014728875.1 Candidatus Woesearchaeota archaeon
CCGTCCAAGTAATAAACTATATCATAGCTGTTCATGTCTCTTGAGAAAGTTGTCAGGAATTCTGTCAAGACATGCTGGAGTTCTTTCACGTCTTTTGCAAAGAAGGTGAACTCTGCGTTCCAGTCGCCGAACAAAAGAAAGCTTCGTCCCAATTGCTTGTGCTTGCTTGTGAATTCCTTCAGCTTCTTTTCTATCTTTTCCGGGTGCTTGAAATCCACAAGGAAATTGCCCCATAACTGGATGTCTTCTGCCCTGTGAGTGTCAATATTGCAGGTGAAGCCTGTTATTATGCCGCTCTTCTCCAGTATCTTCAGCCTGTTCCTTAATCCTTCGATTGACAGGTCTGTTCTCCGGCTCAGGTTCAGCAGGGTCTCCCTGCAGTTCTTTGCAAGATTCTGAAGCAGGATCAAATCTTTTTCATCCAGCAGTGTTGTCCTGTTCTTTTTCTCTATCGGCCCTTTTTTCCCCTTGAAGAGAACTTCATTGTCAGGCTTGATCGAATCTATCATGTCAAATGCCTTCAGTTCCCTTATGTTTGTTCCGAACTCTTTTTTTATGCCGGACAGGATCCTGTAGAAGCCATGCCTGTCTTTTGCAAGGAACCTTGCCCTGATCTGGAACTTGCCGATACACTCTCCCAGCCATGCACAGAATGGATGGTTTTTCAGATAATTGATGATCTTTTCCTTGTGCTCTTTGTCAAACTCGTAAAAACCGATGTAGCACAGGAACTTCTGATAGCCTAATTTCTTGTAGTCTATCCTTGGCTCAAAACTCCTGATGACGCCTTTTTTTATCAGCTGTTCTATCCTGTACGGAACTATTGACCTGTTGATCTTTATTTCCTTGGCTATCTTGGAATAGGCCTCTCTGCTGTTCTGCCTCAGGATGCCTAGAATCCTCTTGTCTATGTGATCGAGCTTCTTCATGCTATTCAATATTCCAGGGAGATTTATAAAGCTTGTGGAAATTTAAAATAAAAATGAAGAAATATTCTTTAATTTTCGAGAAGCTTTCTGCCGAAAACCCTAAGTTTTATATACATGCATACATATATACATTTATATGACAAAAGTAATATCCTTATCTGACGACGCTTACGAAGCATTGAAGAATGCAAAAGAAGCAGGAGAATCCTTCTCAGAAGTGGTCAGGCGGATTGTAAAGAAAGAAAAAAACATATTTGATTTCTTTGGCAGATGGCCCGGTCCAAAAGAAGAGCTGGATAAGATGAGTTCTGAGATAAAAAAGGACAGGAAAGCATTCAAATTAAGAGAGGTCAGTTTCTAATGTTCTGTTTAGATACAAACATCATTATTGATATTTTCCGAGGGGACAAGAAATTAAAAGATAAATTCCTTAAATTCAAAGGAAAGAATGTGAAGTTCTATATAACATCAATATCATTGTGCGAATTGTTCAAGGGGGCGTATAAATCGAAAAACAGCGAACAAGCAATTGAATTGATTACTGATTTCTATAATAGTGTAAAAATACTTGATTTTGATCTGGCCAGCGCGAATCTCTTTGGTTTTTTCAATAGTGTTCTTGAGAAAAAAGGAACAAAAATTCCTGATCTGGATGTGATGATCGCCTCTCTGGCGATGGCTAACAACAGTATTTTAGTGACTCGCGATATCCAGCATTTCAAAAAGATACCTGATCTTCAGTACGAGAAATGGTGATGAGCTCTATAAAAACATTTATAAAGCCTGTTTAGTACCTTGGTAATATGCCGTTCCTACCAGACAAAGAGCAGAAAGCGAAATTCAAGCCGATTGCGAGCAGGGATCCTGACAAATATTATCCTACAGAAGTTTTGAAAGAGCACGGTTTTGTCAGGAAGCAGTGCAAGTGCGGCACTTATTTCTGGACAATCAACCAGGACCAGAAGGTCTGCGGAGATCCTGTCTGTTCAGGCGGATTCAGGTTCTATACTGACAATCCTGCCAAGAAAAAACTGGACTATGTTTCTGTGTGGCAGGAATTCTCAAAGATGTTCAAGGATTTCGGATATACTCCTATCAAGAGATATCCTGTTGTTGCGCGATGGAATCCTACAATGGAATACACAAACGCTTCTATCGCGGCTTTCCAGCCGTACGTGATAAGCGGTGAAGTGAAACCGCCTGCAAATCCTCTTGTGATCCCGCAGTTCTGCCTGCGTTTTGACGATACAGACAATGTGGGAATAACAGGGATGCACAACACCGGTTTTGTGATGATAGGACAGCACGCGTTTGTCCCGCCTTCTGAATGGGACCAGAATTCATACTTTAGGCACATCTTAGGCTGGTTGAATAACGGATTGGGTTTGCCGAACAAAGAGATTACATTTCATGAAGATGCGTGGGCCGGCGGAGGCAACTTCGGCTGCTGCATGGAGTATTTCAGCAGGGGTGTTGAATTAGGCAATCAAGTCTACATGCTTTATGAACAGACAGCTACGATGCCCAGGGAATTAAAGATAAAAGCTCTGGACATGGGGATGGGAATGGAAAGGAATGCATGGTTCTCGCAGGCAACACCTACAATGTACGATGCGACATTTCCGACTGTTGTCAAGAAATTACTTGGAGCTACTGGTTTCAAGTATGATCAAGATCTGATAAAGAGATACATGCCATACGGCGGCTATCTGAATATAGACGAGGTTGATGATATTGATAAAGCATGGCAGACTGTTGCGCAGAAAGCTGGAACTACTGTGAAGGAATTGAAAAAGAATCTGATCCCTTTGAGCGGGCTTTACAGCGTGGGCGAACATGCACGGTCCTTGCTTGTCGCGCTGAATGACGGCGCCCTGCCTTCCAATGTCGGCGGGGGCTATAACCTTCGTTTGCTTGTTCGTCGGGCTTTGTCGTTCATCGAGCAGAACGAATGGAACATCTATCTTCCTGATGTGTGCGAATGGCATGCAGAATATCTGAAGCCGATATTCCCTGAGCTTTCTGAGAATCTTGAGCAGGTAAGGAGGATACTTGATGTTGAAGAGAGCAAGTTCAAGAGCACTAGGCAGAAGTCGCGCAATGTGATAAGGAATGTAATAGAAACAAAACAGAAGATAGACAAGAAGAAATTATTGGGATTGTACGACAGCCAGGGCATCTCACCTGAGCTGATAAGAGAGGAAGCCGCAAAGGCCGGACAGGAGATCGACGTCCCTGAGGATTTCTACAAGATGGTCGCTGAGAGGCACGAGAAAAAGGAACAGGAAGCTGCGACAGAAAGAGCAGAACACATAGATTTCGGGGAGATACCTGAGACAGACATATTGTATTATGACGATTATCTTGTTACTGAGTTCGACGCAAAGGTCGTTGCGCAGCTGGGCAAGAATGTCGTCCTTGACAAGACATTCTTCTATCCCACGAGCGGAGGCCAGATGCACGACACCGGCTTTATCAACAATGAGAGGGTTGTCGATCTTTTCCAGCAGGGCAAGGTAATAGTGCATGTTCTGGAATCTGAGCACAAGTTTCCTGTCGGCGAGGAGGTGCACTGCAGGATCGACAGGAAAAGAAGGGTGCAGCTGGCGCAGCATCATACTGCGACGCACATTGTCAATACAGCTGCCAGACGCGTTTTAGGAAATCACATCAACCAGGCAGGCGCGAAAAAGTCAGAGGATAAGGCGCATCTGGATGTGACGCACTATCAGAGCATCTCGCCTGAAGAGCTCGATGAAATAGAGAAAGAAGCGAACAGGATCGTGAAGGAAGGCATAAAGCTAAGGATGAAGTTTGTTCCGCGGGATGAGGCAGAGAAGAAGTACGGCATGAGCATCTATCAGGGAGGCGCAGTTCCCGGCGACAAGCTGAGGATAGTGGAGATACCTGAGGTTGATGTTGAATGCTGCGCAGGAACGCATCTGCACAACACAGCTGAGATAGGCGAGATAAAGATACTTAAATCAACAAAAGTGCAGGACGGTATCGTTCGTATCACGTTCACAGCCGGAAAAGCAGCAGAGAAGATCGATGAGAAAGAAGAGAATCTTGTCAAAGAATTGAGCAGGATACTGGGCGTGCCTGCTGAACAGCTGCCTGCCCGGTGCGAGGAGCTCTTTTCTAAATGGAAGAAAGCGAAAAAAATAGCTTCGAAGAAGAAACTGCCAGAGGAATTCAATGTTAAAGAGCTGGATTTAACTAGTACGGATACTTTTGAAGGCGATATATTATCCAGAATAGCAGAAATATTCAAGACACAGCCGGAGCACGTGGTGAAGACTGCTCAAAGATTCTTGAATCAATTGGAAGGATGGAAAGAAGAGATAAAAAAATTATAAAATGAAAGTAACAATACGAAAACTAAGGATCTCTGACGCAGCGGATCTCAGGGAATGCATCAACGACAAAGAGATCGTCAGGAGATTGGATGACGAAGACATAAAATATCCGTTTACTCTGGCGGATGCGAAAAAGTACATAAAAAAGAGCCTGAAGGACAAAGACTCGCACGAGTTCGCGGTCCTTTGTGACGGAGAGTTCGCAGGAACTGTCGTATTGGAGAATCCTGCTGTCGGAAAAAAGACTTATGAACTGGGCTATGTCGTCTGCAAAAAACATCAGGGAAAAGGAGTTGCATCCAAGGCAGTGAAACTGATGATCGACTACGGCTTCAAAAAAATGAAGATAAACAAGATATGGGCGGGAGTGCTGTCAAACAACCCTGCCTCTATGAAAGTGCTGGAAAAGTGCGGCTTCAGGCCGGAAGGCAGGCTGAAAAAGCATACATATAAAAATAACAGATACTATGATGATGTTATATATGGCTTGATACGGAGGTGATTTTCAATGTGCGCGACATGCGGATGCAGGGAAAAAAAGAAAAAGAAAACAAAAAAGAAAAAAACAACCAAAAAGAAAAAGAAGAAGTGAATGAATGGTCAAATACAAACAGAAATGCGACAGATGCAAGGAAAATTATGTACTTGTGACAAGAAAACAGAGATTCGTCCTCTGCTATGACTGCCAGAAAGAAGAGCTTAAGGGGGAGATCAAGGATCCAAAGATGAAGAAGCTCTTTGACATCCCTGAGGACTTCTATAAGAAAAGCCTGTTTTTGCGCAACATAAAGATAAGCTACTTGAAATTCGGCAGCCTTTCTGAAAAACAGATAGAAGCCTTCAAGAAAACAGTCAAGAAAATAAAAGAAGGAAAGTATTGATTGATAAGTATTATAAACTGCTCATTTTTCCCCTGTTCTGATGCCCGCATTATTATACGTCCCGATCATACACAACAAGCCTTCTTTCATTATTCCTGACAAGACTGATTCAGAATTCGGAGGCATAGTCGCAAAAATAATAGCGGATTTCTGGGACGACATTGAACAGGAACTTTTGCACAGAAGATTTGATTCCTTGTTCATGGACGGTGTTATGCATGATGTGCGTCTCTCGAAAGCAAAAGAACTTGCTGAAAAAGAAAGAAACTGGGCATTTGTCTGCAATCAGATGAAGAAAGGCGTCCGGCTGAAGAAGACAGAGAGCAACTTGTTCTTTTATCTTTATGTTATTGAACGCTCTTATATGCAGAAACACAAGGAAAAACTTACTGTGGAGAATCTTAAGAGCGCCCTGGAAGTTTTTGACAGGAACTGCTTTGACCAGGAAGAATTTGCCATGCTGGAGAAATACTGCAGAGGAAGAAGATACTTCAACGGCCTTGACCTGCGCGACAGGTTCGTCGCGAAAAATGTGCAGGCCTCTCTCGAATCAAAGGAGCGCGGACTGCTTCTGATGGGCGGGGACCACGATGTCTTGAAATACATAAACGGAGATATTAAAATAGAAAAATACATAAGCCCGGTCATAGAACAGCTGCTTGACTAGTATGTCTCGCACTTGCGCTCGAAGTGCTTTGTCTCGTGGTCGCAGGACGGACATCTCAACGGAGGCTCCTCTCCCTTGTGCACGTATCCGCATTTCCTGCACACCCATTCTACAGGCTCTGCTTTCTTGAAGACAGTGCTGTTCTCTATCTGCTCCAGAAGTTTTTTGAACCTTTCCTCGTGGTGCTCTTCTGCCCTTGAGATGGCCCTCAGCCTTCCTGCTATCTCTGGAAAGCCTTCTTTCTGCGCAGTCTCTGCATATTCAGGATACATCTCTGTGTTCTCATAGTGTTCGCCAGCGATCGCCGCCTTCAGGTTTTCTGTCGTCGCTCCTAATGTGGTTGGCGCGTCTGCTTCTACTTTTATCTCTTCCAACGGCTCTCCTGCTTTCTTTTTCAGCTCCTGTATTAATCTGAATAACCATTTGGCGTGCTCTCTTTCATTGTCAGCAGTTACCAGGAAGATCTCACCTGCCTGTTCATAGCCCTCTTTTACTGCAGTCTTTGCGTAGAAGCTGTACCTGTTCCTTGCCATGCTCTCTCCGATGAAAGCCTTTGTCAGGTTCTTTATTGTCCGGTTCATTTTATCTTCTGCTCTATCTTCTCCAATACATTTGCGATCTTCAACAGAGTGTCGTTCATCTCTTCAAGAGTCATCTCGATGCCTTCCATCTCTGTGATGTCGTCATCATCCTCTTCCTCAAGCTCTTCCTTTACCTCTTCTGTCATCTTATCAACAGGTTGATTAGGATCTTGTTCCATGTTGTATCACCCCTGCGGGGAAATCTGCTTTCCTTATATAAATGTTTTCTATTTGCACTCATCTGTCTCTGGCGCGCATTCATTGCAGTGGCAAGGTTTATATATCTTTGAATTATACGCTTTACAGGTGGTCTATGTGAAATATGTTTTGATCTGCATGCTGATTATCGGACTGATTCTTACAGGCTGTGCCAAGCAAGTTGAACAGCCTGCAAAAGAAGAGCCTGTTGTAGAGGAAGTTATAGAGCCTGTGGTGGAAGAGATTGTTGAAGAAGAGCTCGAGCAGGAGGCTGAAGAAGAACCTAAAGCAGTGAAAACAATAGAACCGAAGATGCCGAAGCTTGTTGTTGTCAGAAAAGACATAAGAGAGGCAAGATATGACATCAACTACATAACAGGCGAAGTAAAGAACGAGGGAACAGCCACTGCAAAAAATGTGAAAGTGATCGCATCATTGTATGATGCAGACGGAGAATTATTGTATACAACAGAGAACATGGTGCTCGATCCTACTTTAAAGCCGGGAGAAAGAACAACATTCAAGATACCGTACGATGAAGAGGATTATCCAGAACTGGCAGATTTTGAAGTCACTGTGGTGAGAGGCTCTTAACCCTGCAAAATCTCTATCAGCTCTTTTTCCAGGCCTGTTTTGAAGCTTAGCTGATAGTCCGGTTTTGGAAGCGGGGAAAGCTCGGTTTTATTCGCGCCAGAAGTCCCTATAATAAGTGTCTCAGGATTCTTTTTTCTTATCGCAGGAATAAGGAAAGCGTATGCAAAAACAATTCTTTCTTCAGTTTGCGAGTACGGTACTGTATTGTCAAGGAACACAAAGTCGTAGTCTTTTTTTCTTACAAACCTTTCTGCAGAAGAATAATCAACAGCTACATCAACACCTTTCCTTCTCAACTCTCCCACCGGATCCATGTCATCCTCAAAATCAAGAATGTCGATCAATGTATAGG
>WJKV01000136.1 GCA_014728875.1 Candidatus Woesearchaeota archaeon
ATGGCGGTTTCGGTGGCGGCGCGATCAAGCTAATTGCAGAGGAGATTTTAACTTTTGATGGTATTATTGAGACCAACGGCACTGTTGGTGAGGGTGCAAGTAGTTACGATGCAGGCGGCGGTTCCGGCGGCTCTATCTGGGTCACTGCAGATACATTGACAGGATCCGGCATTTTTGTAGCCGGCGGCGGTAATGGCTTTGATGGTACCAGCGATGGCGGAGGCGGCGCCGGTGGCAGGATCGCTGTCTATTATAACTCTACCAGTTGGGATGTTTCAGACTTTACGCAGTCAGAAATAAAAGGCGGCAGCGGTCACCAAGGTGCAGAGGATGGGCAAGTAGGAACCCTTGTATATGTGGATGATGACGATGATGACACAAGCATCTTTACCGGCTTCTGGTGGCAGGACAATGATGCTATCGGACCTCACTTCAATTTCAGGCACGTGAACATGACAGATGCCTGGGTCCGGGTCAATGGAAGCGTGATTGTAAATGCAACAGAAGATTTCAGGCTGACAAATGTAACATTGAATGATACTGGAGCTGTAACAACAACTAAGTTTATTGGAGACAATGTCTTGTTTGACAGCGACACTGTGATCAATCTGAGCAACAGGCTGCACATCGTCTACAACAGCTCGTTCAATGACACGAATGTGAATTATGCATTATCGCCTGCATTGACTATAGAGAACAATACTGTTGCGCAGATAGAATGGATAAACAGCTCATTGTCTGGGTTGTACAATCTGAGTGCGAATGTGCGGTTGGGAGCGAACAGGGCATTTGTCAATTCAACTTCAATAGACAGATTGAACACGACTGCTAACATCACATTATATAACATAAGCCTGACAAATCCAGAGCCTTTTGTAGATGTCGAAGACGACGGAACTTTTGTGCGGTGCACTGCAGGAACAAACCCTGCCTGCGTCGAGTTGAGTTATACAGGCACAACCTACAAGTTCAATACAACGCATTTCACAACTTTCGAGGCAAGGCAGCCGAATACCCTTCCTAATGTAAGCCAGGTCACTCTGAACTCGTCTTTGGGAACAAATACCTCTGCAGAGAATCTGACATTGTATTATACTGTTTCAGATTCTGACGGAGAGCCTGTCAAGAACATAACAAACTGGTATGTGAACAATGTATCATTGATGGTTCTCAAGATGCTGTTCGAAGGAGGCAGTACAGAATATTTCACGCCTGATTATTCTGTTTACGGAAATAATGGTACTGTAAAGAACGGCACTACCTGGTCTTCATCAGCAGGCTTTGACAGCTGGGGTGCTTATCAGTTTGATGGAACTGACGATTACATCGAGATCGCAGACGATTCCAGCTTGGACCTGACGAGCGCAATAACAATAGAGGCTAGAGTCAAGTCGACAGAAGACGGTTATGTAATGATAGTGCCGGTATCTACAGCCCCTCAAACAGTCTTTAGAGAGAACTTTGTCAGCGGCCAGACAGCAACGTCGCAGTGTAACAGTTTCAAATCCTTCAAGGCCTCTTTGAGCTCTGGCAAAACTTATACCCGCGCCATAATGAACGGCACCAATGATGTCACAGGAGTTATTTGTACAGGCTCGAATGCAAATACAATCTGCCAGAACATAAGATCAAATGCGTCCGGATCTGTAAGCTGTGCAGGCAATACCTGGAATTTTGGTGCGTGTGGCGCCGGACGAGAAGTCAATATTAACCAGACTATTTGTCAGTGCCCTAATCCGGGCTATGTTTTCCGTCCTTGCATAACCAATTCCAACTGGGGCGGCATAAATACTGCGACCTGCGGCGGCCCGACGCAGAACATGTCTATCATCTGCGAGGAAGCTTCTTCAATAACTGGTTATGCTTATTCTGTGAGCACATCGGGAGGAGGAGAATTCATAATCAATTCAGGAGGCACTGTCTATAATGTCACTGCAGGCGGAAACATAAACGATGATGCATGGCACCATCTTGTAGCTACTTTTGACGGTTCTGAAATGAAGATATATATCGACGGAAGCCTGCAGAACAATAATTCTGCATACTCTGGCAGCCTGCCGACAGGCAGCGGAATTTATCTAGGAAGGAATTTCACAGAAGGAGATCCAGTATATTTCAACGGAACAATGGACGAGGTCAGGATATACAACAGGGCATTGAGCGCTGAACAGATAGATGCATTGTACAAGAACCTGACTGACCTGATTGTTTCTCAGGAAACTACTGCTGGAGAAGAATGGAGAGGCTGCATCACTCCTACTGACGACGAGGAAGCTGGAAACGAGACGTGCAGCAATAATCTGACAGTATTGACTTCAAACACACCGCCGAACACGACGCAGGTGTTTATGAACTCTTCGTTGGGAACAAACACATCATCAGAGAGCCTGAACTGTTATGCGAATGCGACAGATGCAGAAGAAACATCATTCGACATTGATTATAGATGGTATAACAACAGCGTCGAGGTAGTGCAATTGGCAGGCACTGCATCGAATGTAGCTAACGCCACCTTGGCTTTGGTTTCCACGCTTGGTGCTGGAAACACCACCAAAGGCGAGAATTGGACCTGTGAAGTCAGGGCGGATGACGGCACCGACATCGAGCCTGACTGGAACAATGCAACTAACTCGATAATAATATTGAACTCGTTGCCGACACAGGATCAGCCTATATTGAATTCAAGCAATCTGCAGAACAGGACAGACGAAAATTTAACTGTTTATCCGCAGAATGTAGATGATAATGATGGAGATGCTGTCCAGGAAATAATCAACTGGTACAGGAACGGCACTTCGATCACAGTGCTGAACATGCCGTTCGAGAACACTTCGAACGATGCTGGCCAGTATGCTTCTGTCTGGGCGAAAGACTACAGCGGTTACGGCAACAACGGTACTGTTTATGGTGCAGCTTTATGGAACCAGACAGGCGGTTATGACGGCTTTGGCGCTTATGAGTTTGACGGAAGCGATGATTTCATCAATATATCCAATACTGCGCAATTAAATCAACAAGGAGACATGTCCATCAGTACATGGGTGAATACGGCGTTCGGTGTTCCTGCAGGACAGTCAAGAAGTATTGTCGAGAAATGGCAGGGAGGCTCTATTGCTTACCCTTATGTATTGCGGCAGAATCCGGGAGGATTTGCAGAATTTGCAGATTATAATGGAAGTTCAGGAGGAAGCAACTCAGTGGTCTCAACAACAAGAATTAATGATAGTGCATGGCATCATGTCGTTGCTGTAAGAAACAACCAAACAGGAAGGATGCTGATCTATATAGACGGTTCATTAGAGAACAATAATAGCCGCATAAACAAAGGATCGATAAGCAATTCGCACAATGTCTTCATAGGCAGCAGGGCGAATATTTCGAATACACACTTCAACGGTACTATAGATAATGCAAGAATATATAATAGGGCCTTGACTTCAGCACAGATCCTCGCACTTTACAGGAACAAGACAGACACGATAGTTTCAGAAGAGACGATTGTCGGCGATGTATGGCATGCCTGCGTCACGCCTAATGACCAGGATCCGGACGGACAGACGAACTGCAGTGAGAATATGACAATAAGGGAAGAGTTATGTAACATCAACGGCACGATCACAGATGCGTTCGGCAGTTTCGTGTTCTCGACTGTCAATCTGTACAATTCAACAGGCGGTCTGGTCACGAGCGACGACGAAAGCTATAACATGAGTGTGGAGTGTAACAACAAGTATGATTTCGAAGTTAAGCCTTCAACAGGCAGTTTCAACAGCCTCAGGGTAATTAATCTGTCATTGTCTACAGCAGATGTAAATGAAGTTGTTGACCTGGAGGATTCTGCAGAAACAGTGGAAAGCCCTGAATCAGGTAACTGGTCGGAAGTAATTGCCTGGAATCCTAATTCGACAATAACGTACGATTACATCAGCATCAATTTCACTTATAATGATACAGACCTTGGATTCTATAAGTGTGTCAATTGGAGCTATACAACGCAGAATTGTACTGATGACAATTGGACATTGATAACAGAATCAATACCGGACAATTATACGCAGTTTGTATACAACTTCACACCAGGCGACCCTGAAGTGGGCGTCGCTGACAAGCCTAATTTGATAGGTTTCCTGAACATATATGATGTTACAGGACTGGCTGACGCGCTGAGGGGAAGCGGAGGGACCTTTATAGGAAGATATTATAATGGCT
The DNA here is from genome assembly GCA_014728875.1 of Candidatus Woesearchaeota archaeon. Classification (GTDB taxonomy): domain Archaea; phylum Nanobdellota; class Nanobdellia; order Woesearchaeales; family WJKV01; genus WJKV01. Next base: position 4,210 of record WJKV01000136.1, read on the forward strand.
CGCCTCTAAACTTAAGTTCAGGAAAAGCTTATAGGATAGAGATAGTAGTCAATAATACAGACAATCAAACAAACGGCATCCTGCTGGATCCTTTCCATAACAATATTCCAGACGAATTAGCAATAGACTTGCAAGGCATTGATTCGCCTAATGTAACAGTCACTGCAGGAACAGTCACTGTGAATCCATTTACAAACACAACAATTGCAGGCACAGAAGCAGGAACAACAAAACTCATCTGGGATGCCCAATCGCCGGATAAAACAGTGGAAAACTTGAATTATCCTGGTGACCAGGTCAAGTTCTGGTATGTAGTAGATTACACTACTGCGATTGAAAGCTCCAATAACCTGACTTCTTTCATAGATGTCCAGGGCACGAATAAGAATGACCTGACACTGATCAATCCTTTGAATACCCAGGCGCCTGATCTTTTCATCAATTCAACTTACATTGATTTCAGTGACAGCAATCCAAAAGAGAATGAAAACATAACAATTAATGCGACTGTCTTCAACCTGGGCAGTGCAAATGCGACAAACGTCACAGTACAGTTCTTTGACGGCAATGAAACACATGGAACGCAGATAAACGGCAATGTGACCGTCAATATAAGTGCGAACAGCAATGTCACTGTCAACATGACCTGGCTGGCAGTACTGGGTCCGCACAATATCACTGTGGTTGTAGATCCGCCTACAGCCACAAACGGAAGCATTGCAGAGTCAGACGAGACAAACAATGTAGATAATAAAACATTAAACACGCAGTCGTATCATACATTCTATGGCTCGATTTTCGGCAATCTTACTCTAAGGGATGCCGGCAGCAATATCCTGTACAACTGGCTGATAAACGATTATCAGGGCAGTGTGCTTGTGACAGACGTGGACAGCAGCATAGATTTCATCAGCCTGAAAGCCCTTGGCTGGAATGATACAGGCGGAAGAACCAGCGGAGACTTTGATGATGCAGATGCAAACCTGAACATTACAGGCTGGAACGATTCCACCAAGAAACTGTGGACAAACAATGGAGGGGTGGCCTTATTCAACTCCACATTCAATCTTACAAGGCAGAGCATCACAGACGTACCTGTCATAAACAGCACTAACAGCAGCGATTTCATCACAGGAATCTTGTGGGATGACAGTGATGATACAGATAACGAGTATGACACGAGCGACAAGGAGGATCTTGTATTTGTGACAAACATCAAAGACAATACAGTTGGAAAATACGGAGCAGTAGATTATGAGATCAGAGTGCCTGTCAGGCTTGAAGAATATGCAGCAGGCAGCGATCTGCTTGCATTCTATATCCAGCTGAAATAGGACCCTCAATCTAATTGCTCTTTTTGTTGCCATTATAAGATTATAACATAAATTTAAATAATATCCTTCTTTCCTATATAAAAGAAAATCTCAAACTATACTTTGACAAGATTTAGCTATAGAAGAGACTATAAATGAGAGGTGAGGAAATGAAGAGAACTATATTTTTTGCAATAAGTATAGTGGTACTATTTTTACTGTCTTATATGGCTTTTGCAGATCCCGATCCTTCTGGTGCAGGCGTATCTGTAACAGGAAGCAGTAGATGGGTTAACACATCTGCAGGAAGCTATCCTGGAGAAGGTGGAAACATATCTAATGCATCACTGAGTGGTGCGACACAGACAGGAGTATGGTCTGGTTTTGTCGGAGAAGTCACAGGTGGCGTCACCTTGAACAATGCGAATGCACAGGCATTGTTTGATTGGGCAGTTACATCTGTCACAGGCGAAGTCTTTGCATCAAGGAACAGCACGCCTGAATGGGGCAATATTGCTGCGCAGAATGATTGTACAGTAGACAGCAGCATTACAGGATCCGGTTCAGACAATTCAACCAATACCTGGACAGCAAGCAACAACACTGCGGTTCAAGTAGGAACAACTAATATCGCGGCAGGCAGTGCATGTGCTCTAGGTACGTATGTAAGCGGAGCTGCTCAATCCGGAACAAGAGACTTTGAAGAGATCCTATTGACTGCAGGCGGAACAGGAAATGAAGTATACACAGCAAAAATCAACGAAGACACGACAGGCTATGACGGAAGCACGCACGACTACCAGATGATTGTTCCAGACTACAGCAACAGCACGAGCTTGACATATTACTTCTTTGTTGAGCTGGGCTAAAACCACAGATTTATTTTTTATTTTTTTCTTTTTCTTTGAAGGTTAATATATGGCGGTTGAACCAGTTTTCTAAAGGGAAAACAGAAACATTTATATACTATCATTCATCCAAAACAAGAGAAAAAAGGGGTTTTATCAAATAAAAAAGGGTGGTGAAATAGTATGGGACATTATAGAGCATATTTGACGATTCTGTTGATTTTAATTGGCACATTTGCTTGCGGTTTGAGTGTTTCTGCACAGGACGAATCCAATATGATTCTGATTAATTCTGACAATTGGATTGATGTCTACAGCGGGCTGAACTATGCCAATCTTAAAGGAATACAATCCAAATTCTTGATTGACGATATTCACATTACTTATATGATGCCTGAATTGAAAGTAATTGCAAAAAACATAATTGTGCTCGAAAGCGAACTGGTGCCTTTTAATGTCGGGATCTCAGGCACCTTGGAAAGCGAAGGTTTGAATGTTGTTGAAGAGATTTTTTCTTCTTATCCTAAAGATACTAATCTGGAGCTCGCAGAGAAGAGCGGAGCCCGAAATTTCATTGTTATCGACGATTCTTACGGTTACAATGCGATTGCAGTAGGACCATATGCGGCAATTACTGATTCATTTGTTCTTTTTGTAGATGAGGACAATATTTTTGATGTTGTTGATTTCCTGGACAGGAACAGTGTCGACGACCTGCTGCTGTACGGCAATCTTGAAAGGCTTGTAAAAGAGGAGATGGAGAAATACAATCCTGATGTCATTGATACAGGCAACAGGTTCGATAATAACATCGAGATTGTCAAGAGCTTCAAGGCATTGAGAGAGGCAAAACAAGTATTGTTCACCAACGGCGAATTCATAGAGAACGAGCTGGTGAGCGGCGGAAACGGAAAAGAGCCTGTCATTTTCGTCGGAAGGGACAATGTGCCTGACCAGATAATCAATTATGTGAAGAACAGCGATATTGAAGTGGGTGTGCTGATCGGAAACGAGCTTACATATACTGCAAAGATATTGAAGGACCAGGCAGACATAAGCGTCTTCATCAAGTTCGGGAAAGGCACAGCAGGATCAGACCCTAAAGACATAAGAGAATTGGACAAGTTTGCCCTGCCCAAATACGAGCTGAGGATGGCTATAGATTCTGTGAAATACAATACGGCTTCCAAAAAGCTGGAAGTCGTATATAAGAATGAAGAGGCGCTCTCTACTTTTTTCAAGTCATCCATAGCTGTACTTGTTGACGGAGAAAAAAGAATCACAGTCGGAGAGGCAGAGCCTGTGCTGATCGGCGAGCTTGATGCGATGGCCCTTGCGTATGATGTCGACCTTACAGAAGCACTCAGGAATCCAGAAGCAGAGATAGTGGCAGACGTCCTTGTAACGTTCGGCGAGGATCCTAAAGCCCTGGAAAAAAATCTTGAGGGCGAGTTTCCGATCGAAGTTATCAGTGTGGAAGACATGTGCGATGTAAAGACAACAACGCTGGTATACAACAAGAAAACACAAAGATTTATCCTTACAGTTGATAATAACGCAGAAGTCTCATGTTATGCAGATCCGCGGATAGTCGACCTGATGGTGAACGACAGGAGAAAAACCATAAGCTATGAAGGAGACGCTTTGATTCCTGCAGGACAAAACAAGGAACTGATGATCAAGCAAAGAATGGATGAAGTTGATTTTGCAGACAACCCTGAGGTCAAGGTAAGAACGCTCTACGGTGAAAGGGAAGGATTGTTGCTTAAAACAGATGAGGCAATGTTCGATCTCTCGATAGTATCAGGAACTAATGTCATGTTTATTGGAATCGGCGCTGCAGTGGCGGTGGTTGTCATCATACTGCTGATATTTTTGCTGCGGAAAAAGCCCGCGGCAAAAGCTGTTAAGCCTTCTAAAGGAGTTAAGACAAAGAAAACCAAAACCAAGAAGGCCAGACAGAAAGTGTCGAGGAAGAAAAAGCAATAAAGATAGATGATAATGGCGCTGGAAATCGTAAATAGAGCTAGATATTTTGGCTTGTTTTTTATTTTGTTTTCTATGCTAGTTCTTTTGCTCTTCTTTGGTCTGTCAGCGACAGTGCTTGTTAGTGCAGGCAGTGTGAATGCAACAGGAGGATTCATATCATACATGAACCTGACAGTCCAGCAGCAGACTGCGCACTGGACCGGTTTCTTCGGCCAGTTCATCTTTGCACAGCCAAGTTTCGCGCCTTCTGGGATAACTGCAGGCGGAGGAAATCTTTCACTGCAGAGCTTCAATGTTTCGACTACCTGTCCAAACCCGACAAACATCACAGGTGTATTGATGTTCACCAATGCGAGCGCCCTGCCTTCTGGTCTTACTCCTGGAAATCTTACCCTGCTCGACAGCCTTGTGCCCGGCTTTTCTGATTCCCCCTCAAACACATTCACACAGAACAGTTCTTTTGTCATAGGCGGGAATACAATAAACAATGTGCCCACTGCTTATACATACATTAACAGCACTGCGCAGAATGTTTCGTTCAGGGAAGGCTATATGCAGGACAGCAGCGGCAATCTTGTCTTTGCTTCTGTCATAGAAGAGAACATCCCTGGTTTCAATCTGACTACTTATGATTTTCAGGCAATAGTGCCTGTGATAAACTACGGGCCTTCAAATTATAATGTGTTTATTGATTTCACGTACACCTGTCCTTTGAACGATACGTATGAAAGGCTTGTGTATCCTGACGGACTGTTCGAGCTTGCAGGAGTGTACAACAAGAGCGTGACACTGCCCACATTCAGTGTCGTCTTCGAGGGCCTGTCATTGAGCGCAAACAATACTATCGAATGCATTGTCTATACTTCAAACAGCAGCCAGACAAGAAGGCTGAACTATACAACACCTGTCCAGATAACCAACCAGACATTTGCATTGAACTACAC
>WJKV01000092.1 GCA_014728875.1 Candidatus Woesearchaeota archaeon
GGAGAATACAATATTAAGATAACGGCAACAGACGGCGACCTTTCATCTGAAAAAATTGTCAATATAGTCGTGTTGAACATGAACAGGCTGCCGAGGCTCGCAGCAGAAAGGGTCACAATAAGAGAAGGAGAGAAAAGCGTCATCCCTGTGAAAGCTGTCGATCCCGACAATGAACAAGTAGAGATTAAGAAAAAAAGGCTGCCTGCCACTGCACGTTTTGAAGAGAACAGCACCATTGTTTTCAGGCCAGGTTATGATTTTGTAGAGCATACAGACGAAAACACAAGAAATTTCATCAATAAGATAATGAACAGGTATTTCGGTTTCAAACAGTACAGGAAAGAGACATTCGCGACCCTTGAACTGAGCGACGGCATCGACAGCATAGATGCAGACCTCATTATAGATGTGAAGGACGTGAACAGAAAGCCTGTAGTAGAGCCGGTGGACAGACAGACAGTGAAAGAGGGCCAGCGGCTGTACATACCATTGAAAGGCTATGATCCTGACGGAGACAGTCTTCTATACAAGTTCAAGGGCATCGTGAAAAAGAATAACGCTACTGTTGATTTTGACAAGTCAGGCCTGCACAATCTTACGATAATCGTGAGCGACGGCAAGGCAAAAGAAAAGCTGATTGTGCCTATCGAAGTCATAGACATAAACAGGCCGCCTGTCTTTAATCTCGGCGGCGCCACAGTGAAAGAGGGAGAAACCGTCGAGATTCCTTTGCATGCAAAAGATCCTGACAAGAACAACATCACCTACAGCATAGTAAAGGCACCGGCAGGCGCAGAGATTGTGAACAATTCTGTCCTGAGATTCACGCCTATTTTCGAAGCTGTCCCTCATTTTGTCGATGACGAGAACGGCACAAGAGTAAGAAATCCTATAGATTACAATGAATTCCTTTTCTCTATAAAAGCGTCTGATTCGGAATTCGATGTCATCATCGACACAATAATAAAGGTGGTGGATGCCAACAGGCCGCCAAAGATCCTGACTTATAGTCCTGCAGAGAAGTTTAAAGCAGACAGGGGAAGAAAAATAGAATTCTTTGTGAGTGCAGAAGATCCCGATGGCGACGAGCTTTCTTATACCTGGAAATCTTCTATCCTGCAAAAGATAGAAGATGACAACAGGCACGTGCGGAAACTATTGAAAAAAGGGCTGAGGGATTTCAGTGTCATTGTCAGCGACGGCCAGGATTCTGTAGAGCACAGCTGGCAGTTCATAGTAAGGTAGTTTTATAAATTCTTTCAATTTATTGTGAAAAATGGTGGACCTGATCAGTAAAAATCCTGCTATAGACCTTGTATTGGACACTTTAAAGAAGAAAAAACAGGCTCTTGTCTTTGTCAATAGCAAACGGAGCGCAGAAAAGACAGCAGAAGACATTGCAAAGAACATAGAATTTGACAGATGCAAGCAAAAAGACAAAGAGAAAATAGAAAAATACAATAAAATCGCAGACGAGCTGCGGCATGCATTGTCCAGGCCGACAAAACAATGCGAACGTCTTGCGTTTTGCGCACGAAAAGGCATAGTATTTCATCACGCAGGCCTGGTGAGCAGGCAAAGGGAACTGATAGAGGACTTGTTCAGGACAGGAGACATAAAGATTATCTGCGCCACTCCTACCTTGGCAATGGGTCTCGATCTTCCTGCCTTCAGGACAATAATAAAGGATTTGAAAAGATTTAGTGCGCAGGGCCTTAACTATATACCTGTCATGGAATTCCACCAGATCTGCGGAAGAGCAGGCAGGCCCGGCAAGGAAGATTACGGACAAGCGATCAGCATTGTCAAAACAGACAAGCAAAAAAACAAGGTTGTTGAAAAATTCATATTCGGCGACCCAGAACCCATCCTGTCCAAGCTCGCAGTCGAGCCCATACTAAGGACTTATCTTTTGTCTTTGATCGCTGCTGATTTTGTGGGTACAACAGACGAGACCTTTGATTTCTTCAGGCAGACCTTCTGGGCGCACCAGTATGAGGACTGGCAGGAGATAGAGCTGATCATCCTCAGGATGCTTCGGGATCTTGAAGAATGGAAATTCATTGAAACAGACATGAAAAAACAAGAAAAAAAGCCAAAGAAATTGTTTACTAATGCTTTTGACCTTGTCAGGAAGACCACAGGCAAACACAAACTAAAAGCAACCAGGCTGGGGAACAGGGTTGCAGAGCTGTATCTTGATCCGTTGACCGCGCATAAGCTCATAACAGATCTCAGGACTGCTGTGAACAAAGGAGCCGGCGAGATTTCATATTTGTTCAGCATCTGCGGAACATTAGAGATGCGGCCTTTGGCACGCATGAAGACCACTGAATACGACAAACTGGCCCTGACCCTGAGCAGGTATGAAACCCAGCTGCTTGAAGACCTGCCTGATGAGTTCAGCGAGGAATTCGTTGACTTTCTTTCTGTCTTTAAGACCGCCTTGATATTAAAGGACTGGATAGAGGAAAAGGATGAGGAATACATCCTGGGAAAGTTCGGCGTCAGGCCGGGCGAACTGAATGCAAAGATAGCAAATGCAGACTGGCTCTTATACAGCACAGAAGAGCTTGCCAGGCTGACAAATTGTATGACCCTGCTTTCAAGCATCAAAAGACTGAGAACAAGAGTCAAGTATGGTGTCAAGGACGAGGTTCTTCCTCTGCTTAAGCTGGAGAACATAGGAAGAGTGAGAGCGCGCAAACTGTACAAGGCAGGCCTGACAGACATCGGCAGGCTGAGAAAGGCAGACATACACAAGCTGGTCAACGTACTTGGCAAAAAAACAGCATTGAACGTGAAAGAACAGCTCGGCGAGAAAATAGACGCTGCAGCTGTCAAAGAACAAAAGAGAGGCCAGTTGAGCCTGGCAGATTATTAAAATGTACAATTACCTTATCCCGTTTTTGTTTTACATCTTCTCTGAGCCTATTGCAGGATTATTGACAGACACAGTAGTTGCTTACACAATAAGAACAATAGGAACTGGTGCACTGATTTTATTTTTTTATAAAAGGTATAAGCTTCGGTTCAGGCTGCACCTGCCCTCTATCCTGACAGGCATACTTGTCTTTGTTATCTGGGTTGTGCTGGATCCTCTGTATCCTCATCTGGGACAAACAGCATATGTTCCTGTTTCAAGCTATGCGGCTGTCATCAAGATATTCGGTTTCCTGCTGGTCGCACCCATAATAGAAGAATTGTTCGTGAGGGACTTTCTTGCAAGATTCTTTGTCAACAATAATTGGAGAAAAGTGCGGATCGGAACTTTCAGCTGGCTTTCATTCTTCATTACAGTCTTGTTCTTCGGCCTTTCTCACAGCCAGTGGCTGTCAGGCCTGGCTGTCGGAGTCATTCTCAACTTGCTATTGTACAAGACAAAAAGAATAGATACCTGCATCCAGGCGCACTTTGTAGCGAATCTTGCTCTTGCAATTCTGATACTATATACAGGACAATGGGTATTATGGTGAAATGAAATACAAGAAAATCATAACAGGCGATAAAAGCGTAACTTTCATCAGTCCTAAATATGGCGAGGCTTATCACAGCCTGACAGGCGCCCGCGAGGAAGCCTTCAAAAAATACAGCGAACCCTGCAGGATCGCAGAGCTTGCAAAGAAAGGCAGCATTAAGATATTGGATATTTGTTTCGGTCTGGGTTATAATAGCGCAGCAGCCTTGGAGACAGCACTGAAATCTAATCCTAAGTGCAGGATAGAGATCTTTGCTCTGGAGAATGATGAAGGCATCCTGAAAAAATCACTGGATCTGAAGCCAGGGATAAAACACTATGATTTAATCAAAAAAGCAATAAAGAATAAAGATAGAAGATATGAAAACGGACAAATAAAGATAAGAATCCTATTAGGGGATGCGCGAGAAACAATAAAGGAAATAATAAAAAATGTAAAAATAAATAAGAACCCGTTTGACGCTGTCTTTTTCGATCCTTTTTCGCCGCGCAAATGTCCAGAACTGTGGACAGCTGAATTCTTTTCTGACGTTAACAAGGTAATGAAGAAAGGCGCGATACTCGCAACCTACAGTTGCGCGAGATCCGCGCGGAAAAATATGGAAAAGGCAGGCTTCATTGTAAAGGACGGCCCTGTAGTCAGACGATGGAGCCCTGGAACACTGGGAATAAAATAAAGTTATATAAAGAACAGCAAAAACATCCCAATTACGCCCCTGTAGTCTAGCTGGACAGGACGCAAGATTGCGGATCTTGAAACCCGGGTTCAAATCCCGGCAGGGGCATTCACTTCTGTTTCTTGACTCCGACTTTTTTACAGTATTTTTCAACAACACATTCAGAACATCTTGGTATCTGCGATAGGCAGATTGTTTTGCCGTGGTAAACAAGCAGTTCATTCACCAGTTTCCAGTATCTTTTCGGCACTATCTTTTCTAATTGCTGTTCTGTTTGGTCAGGCGTCTTTGTCTTCACCCAACCCAGCCTGTTTACTATCCTGTGGACATGCGTGTCAACAGGTATGGAAGGTTCGTTGAATGCATAAACTCGGACACAGCCTGCCACTTTCGACCCGACTCCTGGCAGTTTCATCAATTCCTCTCTTTTGCTGGGCACTTTTCCCTTAAATTTCTCTAAAATCATCCTTGACGCCTGGACAATGTTCTTTGCCTTGTTCCTGTAGAAGCCTATCCTCTTGATCAGTTTCTCTACATCCTTTATGTTTGCTTTTGCCAGCTTCTGCATAGTAGGATACTTGCTGAACAGCTCTTTGCACAACGGCATAGTGACTTCATCCCTTGCCCTTGCGCTCAGGATAGTAGAAACCAAGACCTGCCATTTGTTATATCTAGAGCTGAACTCGCCCAGCATGGTCGTCCCATGATATTCTGTCAGCTTTTTGAGCACCAAAGGTATGTTCTTGGCCATATTTTGCTTTAAATACCCATAATATATAAACACTTCCAAAACAGCTAAAAACGCTGATCTTGAACCTTTCAGCCCTTCTGCGGCTATTTCTATATAGTAATGAAATAGCTGCAGTTCGTCACCACCTTACAGTTACGATTATCCGTAAGCTTTATAAATGAGTTTCATACTTAAATTACAATATGGCCATGAGAAAAACGAACGGAAATCCAGTACCTGTTTCTGAAGCTTATAGAGACCCCAGAATACAAAAACTGTTAAAAGGATTTGGAGGCCAGATCCTAAAGAACGGGGAACAGATTCTTTCCTGCTTGCATGGAAAAGAAAGCAAGCGCAGAAAATTAAAAGCCTGTATTAGTCCTGATAAGGTTGAAGAGGTAGAGGGCAGGAAAACCTATACGCTTGATGAAGAAGTCTTAACAAGAATCAAGGAGAGAGTAAGTCCTGAAGAACTGGATAAAGCTATTGCAACTTTAGGAGATAGTGAAATTCTGCTAGTAGGCACTGAAAACATCAAGAAGACTCTGGACGACTATCCGCAGGAAGGAACACTGGATGACATTGCCCCCTCTATTCCTATAGAAGAGCTGCCGATTCCAGAATTAGGCGGAACAGCAAGTATGTCTGTTAATGACCTTGAAGATTTGCTCGGATTGGAAGTTGTAGAGGAATTCAGAGCAAAAACAGGAGAAAGCCTGTACCTGAAAACAGCGGGTGAAAATGGAAGATATCTGCTGGTCGAACCGAGAGGCGCAGGAGGTTTCGCATCTGTATGGAAGGTCAGAAGAATCCTTGAAAGATTCGATCCTGCCAAACTGAAAGAGATCCTATTGCATACGTACTTCAAAAAGCATCCTAAATATCTTGCCTTAAAGAAAAAACATGGCTGGGATGTCAAAGACTATCTTCAAAAATTAAGACAAGAGCTTGATATTTTTGAAAAAAGAGGGCAATTGGCGAAAGTCGCTTCACTGTCTCCTTTTGCATTGAAAGAATACGCATTAAAAGTTATAACAGATAAAGAAGTCCAGAACTACTTTAAAAGATTCAGAAGAGAAGCAGAATTTCTTGCAAATCTCACAAAACTAAAAGGTATTGTCAGGGAACTGACAGGTTCATCTTTATTCGGTGCAAACCATTTGATCAATAGTTATGGTTTTTATGATGTCAAATTGGACAAAGACAAGAAAGCACCTGCATACATGATGGAGATGATGCCTTATTCATTAAGTGATCTTTCTTTCGAAGACGAGGTTAATGACCCTGTTGAAATAGTATTTCAAGTAACACAGGCAGTGCATCTTCTGCACAAGTTCGGCATCGTCCACAGGGACATTAAACCACAAAATATTATGATCAATAAGAGGGGCTATGCTGTATTGACAGATTTAGGCATTTTAGGATTGATAAAAGACGATGAAGGAAATTATGTTGATACTGTCAGAAAGCTCACAAAACTAACAAAACCAGGAGAAGTGATGGGATCCTTGGGTTACATGTCTCCTGAACAGGCTAGTGGCGAAGAACTTGATGAAAGATCCGACACGTATTCATTAGGGGCGACACTGTACAGTTTGTTGACAAGAGGCAAATGCCATTACGAAGGGGTAAGAGAAGCAGACAGCTCACACGACGCGTATATGGCGTTTTTAAGAGCTGTAGGCAAGCTTCCAGGTCCTGGCATGAAATACAGCACAGCAGAAATAATAAAGCCTACAGAATACAGTCCTGAAATCCCAGACGAATTGGAAAAGGTTTTAATAAAAGCGCTTCAGGTCGATAAAAAGAAGAGGTATCAGTCTGCAGAAGAATTCATGTCTGCACTGGAACAATTCAGATAAAATGGCTAATGGTAACGGCAAATCAAAAAGACTGCCAAGAGGCATCGATGATGTAATAGACAGATACAGCGATGAGCCGTGGTTTGAATCTTTCTGTGAGACAGTTGACAGGGTAGCAGAGTCTGCTGTTCAAAAAGAAAGCCTTGTTGACCTTACTCAAGAGGAATTCAGCGAAGTCATGGGGAAGATAAGAAACCAGTTCCGATTCCTGGGAGACGCAGTCGGCCAGTTCAGGCTCGTAGGGGCATTGGGTAAAGGCGGGTTCGGCGAGGTTTATACCGGTATGAGGGATTTCTCAGTCCTGACTGAAAAGGAATTTCTGGATTTTGTTGTGGAACTTAGAGACAGGGATCCTGCATTTGCCAAAAAAACAGCAAAATTTTCCAAGTCCAAACTGAAAGCGCAGTACAGCAAATTGTACAGGACAAAGCGGGACGCTGTTGTGCAAAGCTTCCAGAACACTCCTTACGCACAAGCAAAGTTCGCAATCAAGATCCTGCCTCCTGAATTGTACGAAGGGCAGGAAGTGATAGATGACGAGACAGGAGAGACAGAGGATATGAGACGGTTCAGGAGAGAAGCACAGACCCTGCAGGATCTCCAGAAAACAGATCCTGAGAGAGCAAGGCACATTGTAAAGGTCTCTGACTTTGGTATTTTCTGGCCTAGCAAGGAAAGTAAAAAACAGAACAAGCCTGTATATTTCTATGCAATGGAGATTCTTCCTGAAGAATTAGAGTATGATGCAGAACGAAGCATAGAGAATACTATTGATCTGGTGCGCCAGGCAGCTGTTGGTTTGTCTTTGGCTCATGATGAAGGCATTCTTCACAGGGATCTGAAAGAAGAAAACATCAGGCTTGCAAGAGAAAACGGAGATCCTATCGCAAAAGTCACAGATTTCGGTCTTTTGAAGCAGATGGATCCGAGCAAGGAAAGCCGTAGGTTAACTCAAGAAGGAACAGTAATGGGAACCTTATGGTACATGTCTCCTGAACAGGCAAGGGGAGAAAAACTGGATGAAAGATCAGACATCTATTCTCTGGGAACTGTACTTTATAATTTATTGACAGATAAATTGCCGTGGGGACAGGACAAGATAAGACAGCAAAATAAATTATTGAATAGATTAGCAAACAATCCGGATGTTACTGATCCTAGAAAATATAATAAGAAAATACCTGATGATATTGCGCAGATCTTGATAAAGATGCTCGCGCCTCATAAAAATGAAAGATACAGGAGCATGAGAAAAGTAGAGAGCGACCTTAGAAAATCTCTGGCAGGAAAAGAAGTAAATGTTGACCTGAAAGAATTGTTGAACAGGCAATGGAGAGAAAAACACAAGCTTTTAGCGTGGCTGTGGAAGCATAAATGGTTAAGCGGAGCAGCTGCCGCAGGATTGGCCGGACTTGTCGGATTAACAGGCTATTTTGCAGCGAGAGGCCCGGAAAAAACAGCAGAACAAGTCAAGGCAGAACGGCTGGAGAAAGCACTTACTGGTCACGAGAAGACCTACAGCGACATAAGAAATCTCTACGAGAGCGGAAGCCATGCAGAAGCATACAAAAAATTATTGGAACTTGAAAAAGTCCTGGGAAAAGAAAAAGCCTTCCAGAAACTGGCAGCAAAAGTCAGGGGCGACATCCCTATCTTCCATGAGGACAGTATTGTAAGCCAGTACAGCACAAGCTTCAGGAACGCAGAAGCCCTTTCCGATCCTGTGCAAAGAGAAAGACAGATAGAAGCAGTGCTCGGCGATATAGAAAAAACACTCCAGGAACATTCCGATTTCTCAAAATTGAAAGACCTTAGGGAAAGAAAACAAAAATCCCTGCTCTCTGCAAGAGAAGACAGACTTGCAAGCGAAGCCAATGCAGATTACGCAC
>WJKV01000093.1 GCA_014728875.1 Candidatus Woesearchaeota archaeon
GGCTGCGGTATTTAAAACAGCTTTCTTTTGTAGAGAAAGTTTTTCCTGACGCGACGCACACAAGATTCACTCATGCTCTTGGAGTGAGTTTTCTATCAGGCCAGTTTGCCAAAAAGTTGAATTTGAGCGAATCAGAAGTGAGGCTTGTGCAGGCAGCAGGCCTGCTCCACGATGTTGGCCACCTTCCTTTTTCCCACAGCCTGGACATTTTCATTCCTAAACTATTCAACGGAAAAAACATCTACACGCACGAAGATCTTGGAAGGGCGATAGTCGCAGGAAAAATAAAACTGGATCTCCCTGACGCAGGAAAGATACCTTCTATTCTTGAGAAATACAAATTGAATCCAGAGGATGTGGGAAGCCTGATCGCCAAGCAGTTCACATTGAAGCCATATCTGCAGAAGATAATTTCAGGAGGTGTCGATGCTGACCGTCTTGATTTTTTGAAGAGGGACAGCATGAACACAGGCGTTGTATCTGGAAATGTTGACCAGGAAAGGATACTTCAGCTGGCTCTGATAAACAACAACAATCTTGAATTTCATCACAAGGCAATAAGCCCTGTAAGAGAGATGCTGAATGCAAGAAATGTCATGTACAATGAAGTTTACATTCACCGCACTGTCAATCTTTCAGAGACAATGCTCCAGAAAGCAGTGGAATTAGAGATAGACAATCTTCCGGACCTGCCTAAGATGGGTGATGAGGAATTGCTGATGAGGCTAGAGCAGAGCAAGAATGAAAAGGTAAAAGAGCTTGCGCAGAGGATAAAGTACAGGAAATTGTATAAGATCGCTTACCAGATCCCGATGCACAGCGCGACAGAGAAAATAAAAGAGAATATAGAGGCATTAAAGAAAAAAGGAACAAAGAGGATAGAATCAGAATTGATAGGTCTGATAAACAAGAAGCGGAAAATATTAAACAACAACGAAGAGATTAGGAATGGAGATGTTCTTGCAAGTTTTCCCAATGTCGAGAAGATAAAATATCAGAAGATTTTCGACAAACAGGAGATAAATGTTTTTTCCCCTGGCAAAAAGAACACAAACTACAGTTATTTTAATGTGATCTGCGAAAAATCACTTAAAGCAGAAGCAGAATATGCAGTAAAAGAATACCTGGAGAATATATAGAAAGACTTTATAAATGACTTTCTCCTAGCTTTTTGTATGGACACAGCTCCGACAACAGGAATTGAAAATGATGCAGTAAAAAAGCAAGAGCTTGTTGAGAAACTTCTAGATAATGGTGAGCTGAAGCACAGGATGCAGGCTTTGAAAAGTCTATCTGAAAGGGCATTCTTTAATTCTTTTGAATTATTTTATAAGAGCAATAAAGACTTGAAGGCTCTTGCTTGTATGCTGATGCTTGAGGGATGCGATCTCAAAGCAGATTGTATCGACAAGGTTTACGACGACAAACTTGCAATATTAGAGACCAAAGAGTCGAATGCAAGAAAGAGGCTGGATCGTCTAACATCTAAGATAAGAGATTTTGAAAAAGAGATGCAGGCGAAAGAAGCAGAAGGAGAGAAAATCGGCAATGGGATGCATGCAAGACTTTCAAGCTTGTTTAGGGAAAGAGACTCCTATAGTGAGCAGATCGGCGGACAGTTCGACAAGTATGAAACGAGAAGGAAAAACATAGAAAAACAGAGGGCAGAAGAAAAAGCAGGTTTGGCAATCACGATTCGCGACTGTGAGGCTTATCTTAAGGCTTATTCCAAGAATCCAAATACTATGTTCCAAAGATTTATAGATTTCGAACAAAACATTTCAAGATACATCTACGATACATTGACAATCGAATGGGCAAAAAGAGACGCTGCATCAGCAAAAGAACAAGAGCAGATCCTCGCAGAAGAGATGAAAAAACGCGAAGAACAGGCAATAGAGCGAATGGAAAAAAGCAGAAGAAGATGGAGCTGGATCAAGAAAGGCTGTTTTGTTGTCAGTGCAGTTGCGCTTGGTATAGGGTTGTATGCTGGAATGAAATTTCTAACTTATTCAAGACCGCCAGTTCTTCCTAAGAAAATAGAAGCAACAGAAGTAGAACCTAAAGTCACAGTTGTGAACGAGGCTCCTAGAGAAGAACCTGTGACTAGCAGATACAAGGTTGTCAAGGAAATAGGTTTTGGAGATGAATTATTTGGCGGAAGAATATTCAAGGGAATTGAGACCCGCAATAAAGGAGAATGCCAATTGGTTTTCCATGAAACAGTTGCGCACGAAGACGGTTCTTTGCACGAACAGCACATCTTCAGCACACCTTTCCGTGTAGGATCAAGAAGGTTCGATGATGTTCCTGATTGTACATTTCTACAATATGATTTAGATTATGATTCTGAAAAACAAAGGATCAGGGTGCTTCAGGCAACAATGACACTGCCGAGACCTACAGGCTTGGCGCCCCTCACAGGCGCAACCTATAGTCACATGGTGGACGTTCCTATTCCAGAGATGTCTGCATTCTCTTCGTACGGTCCTGCATCAGGTTTCCGAATAATCGGCGACCAGTTTGGTTTGGGAAAGAGATATCTTGAATTTTTTTGGCATAGAGATCTACATGGATCTCCAGGACAGGAAAAAGGGGTTGCTAAGGTATTGCATTCCTCTGAAATAAGTTTGACAAATAGTAACGGCGGATTCGATAACAAACCAGACTGTATTATAGTGGAACACATAGGCGGGCCGAGGGCATTGATAGATATAGAAGCGATCAAGACAGGAGAGAACAGCTACGAATTAAGCAGAATACGGTTCCTGGAAAAAGACAAGTAATTTATATACCACTTACTACTATTTCTTTATAATGGCAAAGAAGACAAGAGAAGAATGGAAAACTTACCAGGATGTCTTTGACCAGTTTACGATTAGGACGCTTTGGGAGTTGAGCAGCCGGGGTTTTCTTGATGGATTGAAGAGTCCTGTTAGTCTTGGAAAAGAAGCCAATGTTTTCACAGCAGAAAAAGGAAAAGACCTATTGTGCGCGAAGATTTACAGGCTTGAGACTGCAGATTTCAATTCAATGTACAAATACATCCGGAATGATCCGAGATTCTCTGGTCTGCAGCATCAAAGAAGAAAAGTCATATTTGCCTGGTGCCAGAGAGAGTACAGGAATCTTCTTAAATGCAAAGATGCAGGGATCAGCTGCCCGAAACCCGTCATCTTCAAGAACAATGTCCTTCTGATGGAGCTGATAGGCATACCTGCGGCTCCAAGGCTGAAGGAAAAACCGCCTGCGTCGCCTGGCAAGTTCTTCAAGCTGGTCCTTGAAAACATGAAGAAACTGCACAAGCTCAAGCTGGTGCACGCAGACCTGTCAGAATACAACATCCTGAACCACCAAGAGAAGCCCGTCTTCATCGATTTCTCGCACGCAACCCCTCTCGATACTCCCAACGCAGACGAACTGATAAAGAGAGATATCAAGAACATATGCAGATACTTCAAGAAACTGGGTGTGGAAACAACAGAGAAAAAGATATGGGATTACATCAATATTTAGATGTTTCTGATAATTATTTCATCAGTGCCTGGCCCAACAGAAATCATCATCTAAAGTCATTGATTTAACACCGTAATTTGGCTTTTTTCGTTGAATATTTAAGCATTTCCATACAGAAGCTACCGTAAGCTTTAAAAACCCCATATCTCCTCAAATAAGTATGACCGCCGAATTGAGGGCCGAGCTTAAGATCCCTAAGGAACGGATAGCGGTTCTTATAGGGAAAGACGGCGAGATAAAGAAGGAAATCGAGGACAGAACAGGAACAAAGCTAGAGATAGATTCAGAAGAAGGAGACATATTCATCACAGGAGACGACGGTTTGAAGATATTTGATGCCAGGGAGGTCATACACGCAATCGGCAGGGGTTTTAACCCGCAGACAGCCTTTTTGTTATTGAAAGGCGATTATGTTTTTGAGATAATCAGCATAAAGGACTTTGCTCCTACGAAAAAAGCAGAGCAGAGGTTGAAAGGCAGGGTGATAGGTACAGAAGGCAAGACAAGAAATGTTATTGAGACCTTGACTGAATCCTATATAAGTGTTTATGGAAAAACAATTAGCATCATTGGCCAGCCCGAGGCCGCAAGCAATGCGAAGCAGGCAATAGTCCAGCTGTTGAGAGGTGCCCAGCATTCGACAGTGTACAGCTGGCTTGAAAGAAAAAGAAAATCATTGAAACAAAAGGAGATGTTGAGCCCGTACAAGGAAGAAAATGAAATTTGAAAGCCTAAGAAACCGAAGGTTTCTGGGTGCCAATCTGAACGAAGTGAGGAATTGAGTATGGTAAACGAAACAAAAGCACACGAGCTTGCAAAGAAACAGAGAGACATCAGTGTAGCTGAATTTTTCGAGAAAAACAGGCATCTTCTTGGTTTTGACAATAAAAGAAAAGCTCTATTGACAACAGTCAAAGAAGCAGTCGACAATGCGCTTGACGCTTGCGAAGAAGCAAACATATTGCCAGAGATAAGTGTTGAGATAATCGAGATGTCAGAAGACAGATATAGGATAGTTGTAGAAGACAACGGTCCTGGAATTGTCAAGAAACAGATACCTAACATTTTTGCTAAGTTATTGTATGGAAGCAAGTTCCATTCTTTGAAACAGTCGAGAGGACAGCAGGGTATCGGAATAAGTGCAGCCGCCATGTACGGCCAGCTGACAACAGGAAAGCCCGTCAGGATCACTTCCAGGATAGGTCCTAAACATTCTGCTCATTATTTTGCACTGCATCTGAATACTACAACCAACAAGCCGGAGATTGCAGTTGACAAGGAAATAAATTGGTCGAAGGAGAACGGCACAAAGATCGAGCTTGACCTTGAAGGAAGCTATCAGAAAGGTGCGCAGAGCGTCGACGAATATATGAAAGAGACAGCCATTGTCAATCCTCACGCAACAATTATCTATACTAATCCTAAAGCTGAGCAATACATCTTTGCAAGGGTCACAGACAAGCTTCCGCCCACTCCAAAAGAGATAAAGCCGCATCCTTATGGAATAGAAGTAGGCATTCTGATAAAGATGCTGCAGAACACGAATGCAAAGACACTGCAGCAATTCTTGACCAATGAATTCAGCAGAGTGAGTTCAAAGGTCGCAAAAGAGATCTGCGAAAAGGCAGTCATAGCGCCCAACACAAAACCAAAGACACTGAACGGTCCTCATGCTCAAAGAATAATGGAAGCCATCAAAAAGACAAGGATAATGGCTCCGCCTTCAGACTGTATCTATCCAATCGGCCAGGAATTATTGGAGAAGGGCCTGAGAAAAGAGATACAGGCAGAGTTTTACTGCAGCACAACAAGACCTCCTTCTGTTTACAGGGGAAATCCTTTCATAATCGAATGCGCATTGGCGTACGGCGGCAACATAAGCAAAGAAGGAACAGGAAGGGTCATGAGATTCGCGAACAGGGTGCCTTTGCTTTACCAGCAGAGTTCCTGCGCAGCTACTAAATCCATTGGCCAGACCAACTGGAGAAGTTATGGTCTGTCGCAAAGTTCAAACAGTGTTCCGCAAGGACCGATTGCAATCGTTGTGCACATAGCATCTGTCTGGGCGCCGTTCACATCAGAGGCAAAAGAAGCGATCGCGCACTATCCAGAAATCATCAAGGAAATGAAGCTTGCACTGCAGGAATGCGGCCGTCTGCTGGGACGTTATGTTCACAAAAAGAAAAGAGTCGGCGAAGAGATAAAAAAGAGAAGCTACATTGAAAAATACATCCCTCGTGTTGGAGACGCTTTGAAAGAATTGCTGGAGCTGAAAGAAGCAGACAAGATTAAGGTGGAAGAACAATTAGCAGTCATCTTAGAGCATAAGAGGGGAAAATTGGACAAGATGGAATTCGATCCTACAAAGAATGTTGACTATGATGAAGATTTCGCAAAGATAGGAAAAAAAGAAAAAGAAGCAGAAGAATCTGAAGAAAAATCAGAAGGGGACGAAAAGACAAAACAAAAAAAGGATAAAAATAAAAAGACAAAAAGCAAGAAAGACAAGCAGACTAAATTGGATTAAAAACTATGGCAAAGAAAGCAAAGGACAGGAAACAGGTATTGGGCGAGATAAAGAATATTGCTAGCGATGTTTACAAGAAGATAATGAAAAAGAAAGCGCCAGAGATAACAATGCCTCTGCGTTCTTTGAGCAATGTCAAGTACAGCGACAAAGTGGGCTTTTTTGAGCTGATAGGAAAGATGAAGTCGAGGACCTTGACTGCGAACACAATAAAATCTTTTGCACAGACCTTGTTGCTTATGAACGAGAGCAAAA
The DNA here is from genome assembly GCA_014728875.1 of Candidatus Woesearchaeota archaeon. Classification (GTDB taxonomy): domain Archaea; phylum Nanobdellota; class Nanobdellia; order Woesearchaeales; family WJKV01; genus WJKV01. The sequence continues at coordinate 6,299 of WJKV01000093.1, forward strand.
GGCTGGCGAGGATAGGAGATACAGAGAGCAAGAGAGAAGCTTATTATGTTAGCAAAAACTGGGGCGATGCCCGTTTTGACAGTGACGATGAAGCATTCACAGTAATGGACGATGTGGAAGCAATGCTGCAGGTCAACAGGGAACAGATGGGTTTCATCCCAGAAGAAAAGGGCGGCGCAGTTGCTGGAAAGCTGGTAGTGATTGACGGAAAAGACAAGATTGATTGTACTAAATTCGGTTCAGGTGCGTACAGCATCCCTTCGAGCGTGGAGCATCTCGAGTTCAAGACAAATGCAAAGTTCGTGCTGGTCGTTGAGACAAGCGCTTTATTCCAGAGATTGAACAACCACAAATACTGGGACAAAGCTAATTGTATTATCGTTGCGATGGGCGGGGTTCCTACAAGATCCACAAGAAGATTCATCAGGCGTCTGGCAGACGACAAGAAGATGCCTGTCTATGTTTTTACAGACGGCGACCCTTACGGTTACTTGAACATCTACAGGACATTGAAAGTGGGAAGCGGCAATGCAGCGCACATCAATGAGTTCTTCTGCGTACCGCAGGCAAAGTTCTTGGGAGTGACTCCTGCAGATATAGAGCATTACAAACTTCCGACACATCCATTGAAAGATGTCGATATCAAGAGATTGAAGGACGGTATTAAGAACGATCCTTTTGTAAAACATCACAAGGACTGGGAAAAAGCACTGCAGAAGATGTCAAAGATGAAAAAAAGAGCAGAACAGCAGGCATTCGCAGCGCACAGCCTGAACTATGTAATAGATGTTTACCTGCAGGAAAAACTTAAGAATCCCAAGACCTGGCTGCCTTAAATATAGTTCTAGTTATATTTATATATTCATGTAAATATTTTCGAGCATGTTCAGTTATGAATCCCAATTCGACTCGAGCAACCCTATAGTTTATGTGGGAAATGAAGAATATAGGTATCTTCATCCTCAGAGTCTGCCTAGTTTTTCTAATAGTTCTGTGGCGAAAGATCTCGATTTTAATACTGTCTTGAAAAGAATAACATCTCATGCAGAAGAATTAGGCTTGTCTGAGAATGCAGTTTCTGGCATGTTGGCAAAATATTGTACTCCCACCTATAATGTTAAAGAACTGAAAGCCAGGCAGGCGGCCGTAAGGGAGATCTTTGATAATGAAAAAACATCAGGCTTAGTAGAGAAAATAATTACTTCTGCGAACCAGTTGCAAGTGTGGAGACATAGTTATCTAGACAGATTAAATTTCAGCAGAACAACCGAACAAATAGGATATCTTACAGATTTTGTAGAATCTGCATTGGCCTTGAGGCCCAAGAGTGAACGCCTTAAGTCTGTCAAGGATTTCGCAAGAAGAATCTCAAAAGCAAAAGCATATGCAAAATTAAAGATTTATTTCTCAAAAGCGGGTTCAGAGATATTTGAAGAATACGAAGCAGCTTTAGAAGACATTAAAAACGAATTAGGCATCTTCGGCAATAAGCGGAAAAACATGTCTGCTTCTAAATTAGTTGAATTTTTCCATGATATAATCAAAGAAAAAGCAAGGGATTACAGACACTTTAATCTGTTTGATCTTGAAACAAAGAGAAGTTTTTATCATGCTTTGGTGCGTTTTCAAAATGTGGTTTCTAAACTGATGCACGAACCTGAATTAGAAGGAATAGTAGATAGAAAAGAAGCAAGAGATTTCGGGCTGGAGAAGGAATTAAGGAAGGGCATAAAGATCCTTAACAATACTGTCTTATTGGACAATAAAAGAACTTCCCGGCAGGTAAGAAAGAGTTTCCTGAGACAGCTGGGCAATGTGATTTCGCATGTGGATGACCTGATTAATGTAGGTCTAGAAAGCAAGATGGATGAATTACAAGTAAACACTGAATATCTCACTGTGGAATTTGCTTTCTATCACAGCTTGGCCATGCTCGCAAAAGACATGGCAGAAAAATCTCCTATTGTGATGCCGACCGTCCTGAATCCAGAAACAAAAACTTGCTCGATAAAATACTGTAATGTGCCTTCTTTTATCCTAAGAAAAAACAGAAAGTCTGTCGCCAATGATGTCCGTTTTGACAAAGACTATTTTTCTTATGTTTTAACAGGGCCTAATGATAATGGCAAGACAACATTTGAACGGATGGTGGGCCAGATTCAGCTCTTGACGCAATTAGGTTCTTTCATCCCTGCAAAAAGCGCGAGGATAAGTCTTGTGGACGGCATATTTGCCTTCTTTGGAGGCAGGGATAATCCTGGCAAGAAAGAAGGGGCGTTCAAGTCTGCCTTGAGTTATCTGAATTTCATCGCTATTCCTAAATATTTTGATTTTGAAGAATGGAAATATGTTGATGCAGAGACTCCAGAAGAAATAAAACAAGCAATATCAGAGCGCAGGGTCTTCTTTACTCCCCAGAGCCTTCTTCTATTGGACGAGATCGCAGTTGGTTCTGATAACCTTGCAACAGAACAGGCTCTTGAAAAAACATTGACAGCCATAAGCAAGATAGGTGCTCGTTCGCTTCTCTCTACCCATTTCCATCCAATCGCAGAAAGAGTTGGTAGAAATGAATTTTCTCATACAATGAATCTTGGAGCAGTCATGCGCAGAACCAAAAGAGGAAAATTAGCAACAACTTATAAGATAAGAAGGAACAGGCATGAACCAAGCCTTGGCACCCGCCTGTTCGAAGAGGCGAATTATACTGATGAATCGATTAGAAGAGCAATTAAATTATTGAAAAAGGCCGGCATCATCAAAACACAACGAAAATTAAGAAGATCAAATACAAGAAAGAAGAAATAAGTTTAAGTTTGTTTCTCTTTGGGCTTGTTTGCGATATTTTTTTGTTCTTTTCTAAAAGCATGCTTTCCGACTTCGCTCCCCACCTGGACTGCGCTGGTGAATAGTCCAATATGGGGTCCGAGATTGGCGAAATTGATTCCAGGGCCTTCTTTTGGATGCATCACTCCGTACATGTATGTTTTTGCGACTGCATAGCCGAAGTCGACTGCATTCTGGAATCCTATTAAACCTGCATCCGCGCTCGGGGGCATTGTTATCCTTCCCCCTTCGTATTCAACTTCAAAATATTCGTCAGCATAAGACATTACCTGCATCTTGAAGCTGCCGTCCTGCATCGCCCTTGTCTGGTACATGCTTCTGTCGACTGTGCTTGTTGCTGTAACTGTCGCGCCGGGTGCGACACTTCCTTCTATCCCAGAGATCACAGTAGGATGCTTCTGTCCGTCTGCCAGGACTGGTTCTGCGAATACTGTCCCTTCTTCTGGTTTAAGGGCGACAACAAAAGTAGATAGAATCATGATCAAGAGCAAACAGATGCTTACAATAGCCACCTTCTTTATCATACCTATTGAATATCATGTTTTTGTTTATAAATGTTTCTCAGAAATACAAAGCAGGCGCCCGGATTCGAACCGGGGATCAGAGGGTTGCAGCCTCTTGCCTTAACCACTTGGCCACGCCTGCACGCATGGACGTAAAAACTGGGCCCGGAGGGATTTGAACCCCCGATCTACAGCTTAGAAGGCTGTCGCCTTATTTGCCCTACGGCAAATCCGACAAATTAGTGAATTTGCAGTATCCAGGCTAGGCTACGGGCCCTTAATTTATAAGAATTTTCATCCGTGTTTAAAAAGGTTTTGATAAAGAATCCAGCTATCCTGCTCTTAGTATCTTGACTATATCTAGCGACTTGTATTTTTTGTCGACAATGCCTGCTCTCAAGCATCTCTTGAAAACTATTTTCGCGTAATTGATGTCCCTTTCAGGATTGTTTTCCTCTATGAAATGATGATGCATCTGTTTTGTCTGTACTTTGAGTGCGTGGTCTATTGCCCAGGCAAGCAC
>WJKV01000094.1 GCA_014728875.1 Candidatus Woesearchaeota archaeon
GTTTTCCGACTTTGATTTTTCTTTTTCTGGTTTTCATTCTTACCTCTAGCTGAATCCCTGCACCCGGACTTGAACCAGGACGCATCGGGTTACAGCCGACTGCTCTGCCGTTGAGCTATGCAGGGTTGTTTGAATCCACTGCTGATTAGCAAGTTTTCTCGACGGAAATTAGAAATCCTTCTTTATTTTCTTTCGATATTATCTATAGAAGAAAAACTAATTTCCTTTTTACCAATAATGATAATTTAGAACATCAGCAGAGCTAGCAAAATCATTTACATTCGCTTTTCCTTGTTTTGCTAGTGTTTTCATCTTGTAATGTTAGATGTGTTGCTGGTTTATAAAATTTTCTCTATAGAAAGAAAAACAAAATTAAGAATGAAATTATCTTTTTCCTTTTTCGACTGCATAGACTTCTAATCCGCTGTAAGGATTCATCTCATCCTCTCTTCTGATGTCGAATGTTATGTTGTAGGCTCTTTCCAGCCGCATAATGTAGTCGACTCTTGCGATGTCTGCACAAATCCTGTTGCGCGTGTCCCACTTGAATACTGTCTGCTTGTATTCCCCTCTTTTGTGGAACCTGTCTTCCAGGTCTTTCTTGAACAGGCTCCAATTGTCTTTATAGCCTGTTATGTTTTTTCTCAGCCATACAAGATCCTCTAGATTGTCCCTTTCTTTGTTGAAGAAAACACTGGTGCCCAGTATCCTGCGGGCATGCTCTACAGCTCTATGTGTCATAGTTGTTTCAACCATAATATTTGTTTTAAGAAGCCTTATTTATAAAATTTATCTTCTTTTTCTTCTTGTCAGGAAGCTTTTTATTTTTGGGATGCCTTTTGCTTTTGCCTCTGGCCCGAGCATGTAATATGTCTTTTCAACAGCATTGCCCCAGCTGTATTCCCCTGATTCTGTTTTTATCTTGTGGATGACAATCTCATTCAGGTCAACGCCTTTTCTCAAATGATAATAGACCGAGCGCATAGTGACTGCAGGAAACACGCTGTTGTATATCTTGCTGATGTCGTATCCATATCCTCTTTTCAGATAATACAAGATCTCGATAATGTTCTGCCTTATCTGCGATTTAACAGGTCTACCCCTCATGAAAGTCTGGAACAAACAGTGGTATTTAAATTTATTCTTTTCAATATGGAAAATAAAACAGAAGGTTTTTATATGACTCTCAACAAGTCATTCTAATGAAACTTTTATTCGAGCTTTCAAAAGACATGGAAGAGCTTCCTGTAAGCGAAGTGCTTGCTCAAGTTAAAGCTGCTGATCATAATGTGTACGACAATTACCTTATATTAGAGCCTGAAGAAGAGTTGTCAGAAAAAAACATTGAGCTCTTGTCTTTAAGGCTGGCATTTACTCACAGCATACATCAGTTATTGTTCAAGACAGACAAGGAAAATCTTCAAAATTCTTTCCAGAAATTTGACTGGAAAAGCATCTACAAAGAAGATTTCTGCATAAGGATGTGCAACATTCCAGGTGCAGAGGATCTGGAGAAGCAGTACGCAGCTATTGTCTGGAATTCTGTCGAGGATCCTAAAGTTAAATTAAAGCAGAGCAAAACAGAGATCAATATAATGCAGAGCAATGATGAGATCTTTGTGACAAGATTCTTGTTCAAGACAGACAAGGGTTATGTAAAAAGAAAACCTCATCTGCGGCCAGAGCTTCATCCGTCTTCAATAAATCCTAAGCTTGCAAGAGCGTGCATCAATCTGACAGGGCTGAAATACGGCACAATTCTCGATCCGTTCTGCGGCACAGGCGGCATATTGATAGAGGCGGGGCTGATGGGTTTTGACTGCATCGGCTACGACCTGGACCAGATCATGCTGATAAAGGCGAAGATAAATCTGAAGCACTACCTGATAAAGAATTTCAGGCTCGAACCCAGGGATGCAGCAAAGATGAGAGACAAGCTGGGAAATAATACGGCTGTTGTCACAGATCTTCCATACGGCCGGGCGAGCAAGCTGCACAGCAAAGAACTGTTGGAATTGTATTCAGAATTTGTCGGTGTTTTGTATAATCTCGTAGAGAAAGGTTCAAGATCTGTGATCATTGTTCCCGACTACATAGACATAGGATTCATAAAGAATTTCAAAATAAAAGAAAAATTTGTTTTCTATCTACACAAGTCTCTGTCAAAATTGATACTGGTCTTGGAAAAACCCTAGTTAATGATGCAGTTCAAAGTATAGCTTCATCACTCTTTCCTTGTATTCGTTGAAGACACTCCTCATGTGAGGATATGTCTTGATGTATCTCTCTGTTATCAAATTCATTCTCACTTCAAAGTCTGTCTTTTCTTCTTCTGTCTCTGCCATCATTTTTTCGTCCTGTGTCGCGCTTTCTTCTATCGGCTGCTCTTCTACTGTCTGTATTTCTTCTGTTTTTTCAGGTTCGCTCGTAACTGTCTCTGGCTCTTCTTGTTTCTGTTCCGGCTCTTCTCTTAATTCTTCTGCTTGCTGCTCTGTTGTTTCTGCCTGCATCTCTCTTGTTTCCTGCGGTCCTGTGTTCTGCATCTGTTCCTCTGCTTGTTGTTTTTCCTCAACCTTTTCTTCTTTTGGTTGCGTGTTTGTTTCTTCCATAGGAGCATGAGTCTTTTTCAGTTTATTGATGATGTTCTCTTTTGATCTTTCGACAACAGCTGCATTAGGCAGCATCAATTCTGTCTCTGTTGCTATCTCGTATTCTACTTCAGGCTCTTCTGCCTCTATCTCAGGCGAATACTTCTCTTTTATCTCTTCTATCAGTCTCTGCTGTTCTTCATAAGATAATCTTGAAGGCTCTTTTTGCCGTTGTTCTTCTTCAATCCTTTCTTCTTTCTTGACTTCTGGTTCGTATGCTAATTCATCTTCTGTTGCTTTTTGTTCTATTTCTTCTACAGGTTCTTTTTGTTCTTCTCTTATTTCCACAAATTCTTCTTTCTGCCCTGCTTCTTCGGTGACAGTGATTGTTGGATGGGTTGCAGGCTTGTCTAGCACAACAGGCTGGATAACCTTTGTCTCCCTCTTGACTGCGTGCTTGATCGGCGGCGCCTTGAATATCGTGCTTACAATGTCTTCGACCTGCATTGCTTCTTCTTCATCCAGATCTGCTTTTTCATCCTTGAGATTATTTGGCAGCTGCAAAGTTTCAGGTTCAGCTTTTGCTTTCCCGCCGAGCATTGGTTTCATACCAATGAGCCACATCCTTTCCTTGTCAAAAGTAAATTCTATTTCATAGGACTCATCATATTTTTCTTCTATCTCTTTTGCCAGATTGGTTAATTTGATAATTTCTGCAGGCTCTATCTTTGCACCTCTTAATTTTTTGTCTGGCAGATCCTGCTTTTCAATGCGCCCCTGGACGCCCCCAAAGTAGGCCCAGCTCTGCCTGTTCGTTTTTTGGTTTAAAACCCTGTTCTGCGCTTTGTCAATGACATAGCTGTCAGGGACAACCTTCGGCAGTGTCTTTCCCAGGCCCCAGCAGGCCTCGATGATAGCTTCATTCCTGGTTCCGTTCGGATTGGAAGTCAGCAGAATCCCGCTCCTTTCGCTCTTGATCATCTTCTGCACAATTACAGCTGCATAGATGTCCTTGTGGCTGATATTGTTCTTTATCCTGTGTGTTATGTTGTCAGTAGAGAACAGGCTTGCCCAACAGGCCTTGATCCCCCTCAATAACTGGACAACACCTTGTATATTTAGAAAAGTGACAAATTCCCTGTCTTTGACAGCAAGAGGTTCTTTTGCAACAGGCGAGGTCCTGACTGCAACAACTCCCTTGTCCCCCATCTTCAGGAAATCAAAGGCTTTCAGCTGCCTGCTGAATCCTATGTCAATATTCATGCTGTCGTAAGCCTCGAGTATCTCCTGCTCTAAAAACTGCGGAAAATCAGAGCTGAGAATCAGTTTCTGTATCTTTGTTGCAAGCTCCCTCAACAATTTCTTGTCATTTATGTCAATCCTGTTCAAATAATGGTCAAGCCTTCCTTCAAATCCTTTGATGAAATCAGTGTAAGCCTTGGTTGTCACAACAAAGCCGGGAGGCATGCTGAAACCCGAAGTATACAGAGCGTTCAGGTCATATGCTTTTTTTCCAACTAGAACTAGGTCATCTGCATCAATCTTCCTAAACCATACTACTCTTTTGAACCTAAACACCCCATTAAATTTTAATACTCAAGAGTA
>WJKV01000095.1 GCA_014728875.1 Candidatus Woesearchaeota archaeon
ATGTTGTTGGACCTGAAGAAACACAAAACTGAACATCATTAGAAAGATCAAGAAAAAATAATTCTTAACTAACAGCTGCGTACACAAAGCTGAACATCATCAAGAAGATGAAGACGAATGATGCATAATAAGTCACAGTGAAAAACGTGTTCAGTGTAGTTGACTGTTCAAAATATCCCTTGATTCTTATCAGTGTTGTCACCAGGCCTATGACGAATATGATCGACATCCATACAAAGAATATCCCGCCGAACACTACAGCCTGTGTATCATTCTTGATTATGAATTTGGCCAGGATGTATAAAGAAAATATCAGTATTGAAAATATGCCGGCAGTGAGAACAGTACGCCTGACTATTCTACTGAATTCAAAATGCCACATTTATCATCTACCCCCTGTCTTATTTTCTGATGCTGCTCATATATAAATCTTGCGAATTTACGGGGCTGCAATAGGATAAACAATGGCTGTTGTGCCTGAATCCTGCAGATGATCGAGGGCTTCCCACCATGGAGCCATCGTGTGCGTAGTGTCTGATAGTTTAACAGCAAAGCCTTTGACTTTGGATTCCTGCATCCGTTGTGCAATGGCCTGTTTTTCCTGTTCAAGCTCTTTTTCTGTCTTGACTTTTGCAAGCGAAGCGTAATCTATTGGAAAAAAGAAGATGCTCATTTCATATATGAGGTCTGTAATTGACAGGAAATAATTAGGATCATTCAGGTTGTTGTGCATCACAGGATGTGTATGATAATCGCTCTTGTTATTGTTGTAGGTTGCAAAGGCGTGCAGGATGCCTGACGAGTTCCTATTATAGACTGCATCTAGGATTCCAGGCGCTTTAGGCACATTAGAAAATCTTAGATTCCTTATGTTTTTCAGGATTTCTTCTAAGCCTGCAGTGTCAGGAACTATTGTGTTTCCTTTTCTATCAAGATTAAGTTTTATCTCTGTATAGAAAACAGCATTGTTCAAAAGATGCAAAGAAGCGTCACACACTGCCTTATAATCTATCCTTGCAGCAAGAATGATCGGCCAGCCTGACCTGTTCATTCTGATGCCTGTTTTTTCTAGAGTCCTCTTGTTGCTTTCTATTATAGAATGGGCCTGCTCAAGATTCATGCATTGTTCAAATTTTCTGAATATTTATTTCTTTTGTTATACATTTAAATAGTTAGATAGATTAAGCTTTTTTATGGATGTGCAGGGAAAGATAATCCAGAAACTGAAGGACATGACCGGATGCAGGCATGTATTATTGCTGGACAGGGGGAACAGTGCTGTTTTTCTTGCATTCTATGCTGTGAAGACAAAGAACATGATGCTTTCTATTCCTGACCAGGGCGGATGGCTGACATACAAGGACTATCCAAAGAAACTTGACCTTAAATTTACTGAATATCATACTGATTATGCAAAAGCAACAGAAGACAGCTTCCAGAATCCGAAAAACAAGGCGTATATTATCTGCCAGCCAGGCGGCTATTTTGTGCAGCAGAAATTGAGCATGATAAGGCAGAAGACTGATTTCTATATCCTTGATGCGAGCGGAAGCATCGGCAATGATGACGTGAGGAACAGCAGGGCAGACATCATCCTTGGAAGTTTTTCCAAATGGAAGCCTGTAAATCTGGGCAAGGGCGGTTTCTTTGCAACAGACAATGATGACATATTTGATATTGCAAAGCTACAGGCAGACAAGCACCTGTTCAAGCCTGACTTGAGCGAAGCAGAGATGCTGTTGCGTTTATTGAACAGAGTGAAAGAAAGATACAACCTGTTTGAAGAGCACTGCCAGAAGATAAAAGAGGACCTGAAAGAGTTCGAGATACTGCATCCTGACAGTCACGGAATAAACCTTGTTGTCAAGGCAGATTCTGAGCATGACAAAGAACAGGTCACACAATACTGCAAAGACAACAATTACGCGTACACCCTGCTGCCAAGATACATCAGGGCGAACTGCAACGGAGTTTCTATTGAAGTTAAACGGTTGGAATAAAATTCTTAGTAAAGCTTAAAAAGAGCAACTTCAACTTGAATAGCAACAGGGGTGACCTACATGAATTTCATACGATTGATCGCACAGAACAAGGTTGATGGCACAGTACATCATGCATTTACCAGGTATGGTCCTGGTGAATTTGTCAAAGAAGATTTTATTGCGAAAAAGTCTGGCAAAAACCTGAAGATTTGGGCTGGATTTGAATATACTAATGTATTGTTGAAGTTTGTGGCTTCTCTTTGTTCAGGAGAAGTCAGTTTGAAAGGCACGATACCTACTACAAGGGATGTTGGTGCAGAACTGAAGAGTTTGGGTGTTGATTTTGAAGAGAAAAGAAGATATGGGAAGAAAGGAAGCAAGTATGAGATCGACACAAAACTCAGTGCAGACAGGGCAAGGAAACTTATAGACCAGTTGTTTGAGTTCTATCTGATGCTGGACCTGAAGTGCGGCAATTACAGTGTGAAGGTCAAGAAAAAAGAGACACCGAAGATCGGCTCTCCGACAGACAAGTTTGTCACTGCCACCATCAGCAAGGACGACATGGACAAGTTTGTCGACGAATTTTTGTTCGACACTGATGTCAAGGACTTCAAGGAATGCGTGATAAAGCACACTTACATAATAAATGACATAAAAGTCAATGAGGAGCTCGCAAAGAGCGATCCGTTGAAAGCGCGGTTGGAAGCGATAAGAAAAGGCGTGATAGAAAGAACCGTGATCGTGGACGGAAAAGAGATGAAAAAAGAGTACAAACTGGAAGTTTAAATTTTTATTCAGGTCTTTAACATGGCAAAAGAAAAGAAAGTTCCGAAAAGAGTGCTTGTCTGTGCTGCATGGCCGTATGTGCATGCAGTGCCCCACCTAGGCAATGTGATCCCGTTTTTTTCAGCAGACGTTCTTGCGCGATACTACAGGCTGAAGAATTATGAAGTGGAGTTTGTGAGCGGAAGCGACCAGCACGGCGCAGCAATGGAGTTCGAGGCAAAAAAATTAGGCATAACGCCGCAGCAGCTGGTTGACAAGAATCATGCAATTGTCGAGAAGTTCAACAAGGACTGGGGGATCAGCTTTACAAATTACAGCAAGACAACGCATCCTGCGCACAAGCAGTTCGTCACTGATTTCTACAAGCATGTATATGACAAAGGCTTCATCGAGATCCGGGACGAGACACTGCCTTACTGTCCTGAATGCGAGCAGTTCCTGCCTGACAGGTATGTGACAGGCAAGTGCCCGTTCTGCGGGAATGACAAATGCGTCGGAAACCAGTGCGATGAGTGCGGGCGCGTCCTTGACCCCATGCAATTGATAGAGCCGAAGTGCAGCCAGTGCGGAACAACTCCCAAGACAAAGGAAACAAAGACAGGATATTTTCTGCTGTCAAAATTTTTGGACGACCTGAAGAGATATGTAAAAGAGAAAAAGCCTTTATGGCAGCCAAGGGTCGTCAATTTCACAGAAAGATGGTTTGAAGAAGGACTGAATGACAGGCCGATCACACGCAACCTTAAATGGGGGATACCCTGCCCGTTCCCGGGATTGGAAGACAAGTCAATCTATGTATGGGCAGAGGCAGTGCTCGGATACTGCAGCACTGTCATGATGAGGGACAAGTTCAGGCAGTTCTGGGAAAACCAGATAGAGCATTCGTATTTCTGCCTCGGCAAAGACAATATCCCTTTCCACACCATCATATTTCCTGCATTGTTGATGGCGCACGGCGACATAAACGTGCCTGACATCATTGTATCGAACGAATACATTGGTTTTGAAGGAAAACAGTTCAGCAAGACAAGGGGGGTTGGCATCTGGCTGGACG